>CAZKJC010000029.1:4212-14679 GCA_964552995.1 uncultured Ruminococcus sp. | reverse complement strand
TTTGCGAACAGCTTGTAAAACAGGCTCTCCCGACCGCGTGAGGACTTCCTCGCCTCCACGACCTCCGCTCCGCTCTCCCACATTCTGTACATCTTCGGGATAAGCTCGGGCGGGTGCTGAAGATCGCAGTCGATAAGCACCGCGCAGTCGCCCTCCGCCGCCTTAAGACCCGCGAAGATCGCCCCCTCCTTGCCGAAGTTGCGCGAAAACCGCAGACCCCTCACCCGCGGCTCCTCCGCGTTAAGACGGCATATCTCCGCCCAGCTCGCGTCCTTTGACCCGTCGTCGGCGAACACTATTTCAAACCCGATACCCTCCGCGTCCAATATCCTTGATATTACCGCAGCGGTATTGGCAATATTTTCCTGCTCGTTGTAGGCGGGAATTATTACAGAAAGCATAGTTTTTGATCCCTGTTTTTTTATTTAAGAGCGAGCACAGCGCTGTTTGGCTGCGGTTCTTATTATTCGCCTATTATCTTCACCACGACCGACTTCTCGCGCAGACCGTCGAAATCTCCATACATAATATACTGGCGCGGACCAAGATCGAGCTTTCCCTCCGAGATCGGTATCGTCACCGACGCGCCGAGCAGTATCTGCTTCATATGCGCTTTGCCCGCGCTGGTGTAATCCACCATATAATGAACCTTGCACTGCGTGGCGCTGCCGAGAAGCTCCGTCCAGTCCTTATACAGCTTTTCGCGGTCATTTTCCAGAAAAACCGAGGAGGTGGTGTGTCGTGAGAACACAACGCATATGCCCTCGCTTATACCGCTTTGGCGCACGCACTCCTCCACCTCAAAGGATAAATTGAAATACTGCTCCTTCGCCGTAGAAGTCATGATTATTTCATGCCTGAAATTTTTCATAGGATATTTCCGTCCTTTCTGCCGGTGTGATAGCGCGGCATACGATCTCCGCGCACAGCAATTTTAATTTTCCTGTTCGCCGTCACGCTCCGCTATTGTGAGCGTTCCGGATTCCAGCGACGCGAAAATGCCCCGCTTACCTCCGTTGAAGCTATAAGTATAGCTGCCGTAAACATTGCCCTTGAAAAGCTCCGTCACGCATTCTCCCGTATCGGTCTCAAACTCCAGCGATACGGAGCTGTCCTTCGGCAGCAGTATCTCCGCGTTGCCGCTTCGCGTCTGCACCGAGCTGTCCTGCACTACCTCAGCAAAATCAAGCGAGATATCGCCCGAGCCTGTTACCAAATTCACAAGCGACCTGTTATTCTCTACCAGAATATCGCCGCTGCCTGTTACGACCGTTATTTTCCCGCACTCCGTTCCGTGCATTGAAACGTTTCCGCCGCCCGTATAGACCGTTATCTCGCGATACGTTTCCTCGGGCAGATAAACGGTCAGTCCGAACTCCGCCTCGCTTCCCGCGAAAAGCGATATTACAAACTCCTCGCTCTCCTTAATAATAAGCTTGTTGTCGCCGAGCCGCAGCTCAAGCGGAAGCTCGTTCTTATATACCACGCGGATATTGTTCCCGTCATAGGGAATTATGTCCACGTCCAGCCTTAATATCTCAATATCGATATATTCGCACAGCGGCAGCATAAAGTCACCCGTCTGCGCCGTGTCGTGCTCGGCGTCACGGAAATAATAAGCCAGACCGCCGAAAATTATTGTCAGCGCCGCCGTTACCGCCAGCAGCACATTGATCCTTTTTTCAACTCCCGAGCCGTTTATCAGCCTCACCAGCCCCTCAGCCTGTCGCAGCGCCGTTTTATCTTCAGAAAAAGCCGCGACACCATAAATCCCGCCTTTACCGCCAGCAATCCGCAGAAAGCCGTGCCGCAGGCAGCCGTAAGCCCTCCGAATATCATCAGCTCAGGGGCGAGCTCCGTAATGATAAAATCAGCCTTGAACAGCTCGATAGCCACGCCGAAAACTCCGAAAATAACACCCATTGGTATCCCCACCGCCGCCATAGTAAGAAACAGCAGCATGACCGCGAAGGTCATAACAAAAAGTATCATATACCCGAAGTAAGCCGCCCATACTCTCACAGTTACCAGGAAGCGTCTTGCGGCGGCTTTGCGCGCGCTTTTTTTATCCCCCGCGGGAGGACTCGCTTTGTTATCGCCGTTATCGGGAAGCTCCTCCGTGGCGGCAAGCTCCGTGCTTTCCTCAGCGGAGCGGACGTCATCGAGTTCATGCAGCTCCTCCACGATATCCCCTCCCCCGCGCGTGATATACCTAGTATATTTTATCATAAAAAAACTTTTTTGTCAAGACTTCATTACACAATAAACGAGCCTGTCCGTAAAAAAACAAAAATCGCCCGCGGACAACGATCCGCGGGCGAAAAAATCATCACATATTCTCAACCAGTTCCTTGGTATCGCGCGCGATAAGCAGTTCCTCGTTTGTGGGAACTACCCAAACCTCGACCTTGCTGTCGGGTGTGGATATCCTGCAAAGCTTGCCGCGCATTCCCTCGTTGACCTTTTCGTCCAGCTTGATGCCAAGGTACTCCATATTGCGGCATACGTCAGCGCGCAGGTCGTCGGAGTTCTCGCCGATACCGCCCGTAAACAGAACAGCGTCCAGACCGTTCATAACAGCCGCATAGGAGCCGATGTACTTCTTGATCTCATAGCGGAGCATCTCGCCCGCCAGCTGTGCGCGCTCGTCGCCGTCGTTAGCCGCCGCGGTGATATCGCGGTTATCGCTGGAGATACCGGAAATCCCGAGAAAGCCCGACTTCTTGTTGAGATAATCGCTCATCTGCGAGGGGCTCAGACCCAGCTTGCTTGCGACAAACGTTACCGCCGAAGCGTCTACGCTGCCCGAGCGCGTTCCCATAATAACGCCGTCCAGCGGAGTGAAGCCCATAGATGTATCAACAGACTTGCCGCCCTCGACCGCCGTTATCGACGAGCCGTTTCCGAGATGGCAGGAAACGATCTTCATATCCTTGATGTCCCTGCCCATAGCGTCTGCCAGCGCCTGCGTAACGAATCTGTGAGAAGTTCCGTGGAAGCCGTACTTTCTTACATGGAACTTCTCGTAGCACTCGTAGGGCATTCCGAACATAAACGCCTTTTCGGGCATCGTCTGGTGGAACGCGGTATCGAACACCGCGACCTGCGGGGTGGTCTCGGGAATTACCTTCTTGCAGGCTCTCAGCGCAAGCGCGTGAGGGTGATTATGTACGGGCGCGAGCTCCGACAGATCGTCTATCTGCTGAATGACCTCGTCCGTTACGAGCGTGGTCTTGTCGAATATCTCCGCGCCCTGGACGATCCTGTGTCCAACCGCCGAGATCTCGCTCATGCTCGTGAGCACCGAAGCGTCGCCCGTCGTCAATACCTCGACCAGCTTCTCAAAAGCCTCGGTATGGGTCGGGAACGTGCAGTCGGTATCGATCGTCCTGCCGTCGAACGTGGTGTGCTTGATATGACCGTCAATACCGATACGGTCGCAGTTGCCCTTGGCGATAACGCTCTCGTCCTCCATATTGATGAGCTGGTACTTCAGGGATGAGCTCCCCGCGTTGATTACAAGAATCTTCATAAAAGTCCTCCTGATTTTTAATTTTTTTTGCTCTAAATTTGAATTTTCCGCACCGGCTGGCTATGATCGCTTTAATTTATGTTGATTTGGATTTATTTTTTATGTTGACAAGAATTTGATGATTTCAAAAAATTTTCCGCACCGGCGAACTTCGTTCGCCTACCGCGCCGCAAAATCTCCGCGGAACTTCGTTCCGCTCCGCTTTCGCGGCTTGTTGCGGAAAATTTTGACGCGGAGGGAAGCGCTGTTCTCGGCTAAAGCCCCTAAAATTCGCGGGCGAAGCGCCGCTCTTTGCGTAAGTCCCTTGCTGCGCGGGCTATCTGCGGCTTTGTGCTTTCACCGCAGTTAGTACGCCGACATTATATTCCTATAATATTTTAGTACTTTTTCAAAAAAAAATCAAGTAGTTTTCAAAAAATAATTGATTTATTTGTGAATATGGTGTAAAATGGTAGATGGAAGCTAAACGATCTTCCAAACCCGTCGGGGTAAAAATGCGGAGAGCCGACTGCCACAGTCCGCCCGCGCAGCTTAGGGGCTTTCATAAAGAGCAGCGCTAAGCTCACGCATTTTTGGGACTTTAGCAGAGAACAACGCCACCCCCACGCATCAAAATTTTCCGCAACAAGCCGCGAAAGCGGAGCGGAACGAAGTTCCGCGGAGCTTTTGTGGCGCGGTAGGCGAACGAAGTTCGCCGGTGCGGAAAATTTTTTTAAATCATTTAATTTTTGTCAACATAAAAAACAAATCCAAATCAACATAAATTAAAGCGATCTTAGCCCAAAACGGCACAAATCAGGAGGAAATATGAAAATTGCAGCGATCATCTGCGAATACAACCCCTTTCACTACGGTCACAAATACCTTATAGACAAGACCCGCGAGGCGGGGGCTACCCATATTGCCGCAGTAATGAGCGGGAATTTCACCCAGCGCGGCGACGTGGCGGTATTTGACAAGTATGTCAGAGCTAAGACCGCTCTGGAAAACGGAATAGACCTGGTGATAGAGCTGCCGACGATGTACAGCCTTTCGGCGGCGGAGGGCTTCGCGGCGGGCGCGGTGGGGATCGTCGAGAGCCTTGGCTGCGTGGATATGCTGGCTTTCGGGAGCGAGAGCGGGGAGCTTTCCGCGCTCAAGGAGGCTTCGGGAGCCTGCGACTACGCCCTGCACACGGACAAATTCCACACGCTTATGAAAAGCGGGAAAAGCTATCCAGCGGCTCTGGCGGAGGTCGTAAAAGAGCTTTACACCGACGACGTGTCGGAAATATTAGCATTGCCAAACAATACTTTGGCAATAGAGTACCTGAACGCCCTGGACAGCATAGGCAGCACGATCGAGCCTTTCACTGTCGCGAGAGAGGGCGCGGCTCATGACAGCGCGGAGGAGGGGAAATTCTCCTCGGCTTCGCTGATAAGAAAGAGGATCGCGGGCGGCGAGGATTATTCGCGCTTCGCTCCCGTTATCGATGCGCCGAGCGCGGATATAAAGCGGCTGGAGCGGGCTGTCCTCGCGCGGCTGAGGGCAATGCGCAGGGAGGATTTCGAGCAGCTCTACGACGGTGCGAACGGGCTTGCGGAGCGGCTGTACAAGGCGGTAAGGAAAGCGGGTACGCTGGAGGAGCTGTACTTCCTCGCCAAGACAAAGCGTTATACCCTCGCGAGGATAAGGCGGGCGGTGCTGTGCGGGTTCCTCGGACTGAACAAGGGGCAGCTTCTCACGCCCAACGCCTATGTACGCGTGCTCGGAATGAACGCAAGGGGCAGGGAGATACTCTCGGCGGCAAAATGCGCCCTGCCCATTGACACGTCGCTTAAGGCGCTGTCCAAAACGAGCCGCGCGGCTCACCGTCAGGCTGCATTTGAGGAGCGCTGCGGGGACTTGTACGCGCTCGCCTTTGAAAAGCCACGACCCTGCGGCGGGGAGTTTACCTCAAAGCCGGTAATAATGGAATAAACAAAGGTGCAACGCTCGCAAAGAGCAGTATAATGTTAGCGCAGAAAAGCAACACATATAAAGAGCAGCGTAACGCCCATGCAGAAAATTTTTACGGGCGGGTCGCGAAAAATTTCTTTTAAATCAGGAGGCTGAAAATGGTAAAGGCAACGGAAATCAACTACAAGAACTTCGGAAAGTGCGTTAAGCTGGAGAACGAGGTCGCAAGCGTCATTGTGACGGTGGACGTGGGTCCGCGGATCATCTCGTATTCCCTTAACGGAAAGGAAAACGTCCTTTTTGAGGACGTGGACAGAGTTTTCTCCGACGACGGCGAGGCGCTTAAGGAGATGTTCGGCGAGGACAAGGAATGGTTCATCTACGGCGGCGGCAGACTGTGGAGCAGTCCCGAAAGCTACCCCGACAGCTATTATCCGGACAACGATCCCGTAGAATATACGTTCTGTGAGCCGAATAGACTTGTAGTGAAGTCCCTCCACGCGCGCACGGGTCAGTATCACTCCATCACCATTGAAATGGACGAAAACACGTCAAAGCTGGGGGTGCGGTATGACATCCGTAATAAGTCGGGCGCTGTCGTTACGCTTGCGCCCTGGGCGCTTACGGTATGCGCGGCGGGCGGCGTGGAGATATTCCCGCAGAACAAACAGGACAACGGGCTTCTCTCCAACAGGAGAAACGTTTTCTGGAGCTACTCGGATATCAACGACGACAGATTTTTCCTGGGGAACAGGTACGGAACGCTTCAGCAGGTGCCGGGAGCGGAGGGCAAGTTCAAGATAGGCATGAACAACGAGGACGGCTGGGCAGCGGTGGTAAACAAGGGGCAGATATTCCTGAAAAATTTCGGGTATGGCGACAATATCGAATACCCCGACTATGGCTGCAATTTCGAGACCTTTACGAACGGGATATTCCTGGAGTGCGAGAGCCTGGGGGCAATGACAACCTTTTCCAAGCCCTATCACAGTGCCGACCTTATGGAGAAATGGGAGCTTATCGAATGCGATGAGAGCTTTGACAGAAAGAACGAGGAGAGCATTGACGCTTTCGCGAAAAAGTATTTTCTCAGCAAGTGCAGACGTTTCTCGTACACCTCTTCCTGTATTGTACACCATATATAAGGAAACGCCGATCAGAACACGATCGCCCCGCTCAAACGAGCGAACTCACGGGGCTGATTGTGTTACGCTTCGTTTTGATCGGCGAGTCCATAAGCATTGACCGAAAGGAGCCGCTATGAGCCTTTATAATGAGCTTAGCGAAAAGCACCCGCTGTTTATCTACCACAGCTATACCCTTGCCGATGACAGCCTGGAATTTCATTTCAGCATGGACGAGTATCATTTTTATCCGCGCTGGGAGTTTGACGGCGCTCTTTCCGCGGGGGAATATTCCCGCGAACAGGCGGAGCGGGCGGCTTTCGCGTTGGGTATGGCGGAGCTGGTGTCCTACTGGAAGTGCGCCTGCTGCCCGCGCGTGGAGGTTCGCTGCGGCGGGCTGACAGATAAGCAGAAAAGGTGGTGGAAAAAGCTGTATTACAACGGTCTGGGGGAGTTTTTCTACCGCAACGGCATTAACGCGGGCTTTGAGGATTTTATGACGATAGAAGCGCCCGAGCCCGCTCCCCTGCCCCGCCGTAAAGCGGAGCTGAGCGGAGTTCTCGTGCCGATAGGCGGCGGCAAGGACAGCGTGGTCACGGTGGAGCTGCTGAAAAAGGCGGGCGCGGATATTTATCCCTATATAATAAACCCGCGCGGCGCTACGCTCGGCTGCGTGGCGGCTGCGGGGATAGCTCCCGATAAAATAACGGGACCACGGCGAAGCATTGACAAAACGCTGCTGGAGCTTAATTCAAAAGGATATCTCAACGGGCACACGCCGTTTTCGGCGGTGGTGGCATTTTCGGCGGAGCTTTTCGCGATAATGTCTGGGCGGAAATATATCGCGCTGAGCAACGAAAGCAGCGCAAACGAAGCCTATGTGGACGGGAGCAGCATAAATCATCAGTACAGCAAGTCCACCGAGTTTGAGCGGGATTTCCGCGAATACTGCGCGGACTTCGGGGAAGCTCCCGAATATTTCAGCCTGCTGCGCCCCTGGAGCGAGTGGCAGATAGCGCGGGAATTCGTGAAGTATCCGCAGTATTTCGGGGTATTCCAAAGCTGCAATCTCGGCTCGAAAACAAACGTGTGGTGCGGCAACTGCGCGAAATGCCTGTACGTTTATATTCTGCTCGCGGCTTTTCTGGAGGATAAAACTCTTGAGGATATTTTCGGCTGCAATATGCTGGAAAAATCGGAGCTTGCGGAAACGCTGGAGGGTCTGATGACCGACGGGCGCGACAAGCCCTTTGAGTGCGTGGGAACGCGGGACGAGGTGCGGCTCTCGCTGGAAATGGCGGTAAAGCTGCGCGGGGAACACTTGCCCGCCCTGCTGCGGCATTACAGGGAGCTTGTTCCGTCGTATGAGCCCATTGACCTTTCGGATTTTTACGATAGGGATAATTTTGTTCCCGAGGAATTTAAGGCGCTGCTTGGAGGTAAACAGTGAACATAGAGGTTTTAAAGCCTATTTTTGAGGGCAAACGCTGTGTTATTCTCGGCTTCGGGCGGGAGGGCAGAGCGTGGCTGGATATTCTCAGGCGGCTTGACTGCTGCGCGGAGATCGCGGTGGCGGATATGAACCAACAGGATATCGAGGGAGTAACGCTGCACTGCGGCGAGAGCTATCTTCAAAGCTGCCACGGATATGATCTGATATTGCAATCCCCGGGGGTCATTATTAAGGACTGTCTCCCGCCGGAGGACAAGGCGAAAATTCTCACCCAGACCGAGCTGCTGCTGCGGCTGAAGCCCTGCAAAATAATCGGGATAACCGGCACAAAGGGGAAATCCACCACCTCGTCGCTTATCCATCATTTCCTTACGCGGTGCGGCTTTAAGGCTATGCTGATCGGGAATATCGGTGTGCCGCCGCTGGAGCGGTTCGAGGAGATGTCGGAGGACGCGGTTGCGGTATGCGAGATGAGCTGTCATCAGCTTGAATTTGTGCGGCACTCCCCCGATATCGCGGTGCTGCTGAATATTTTCCCCGAGCACCTCGACCACTATATCAATTTTGAAGCCTACGCCGACGCCAAGCGGAATATCTACCGCTTTCAGAACGAGGGAGATACGGCGATAATCAACTCCGACGAAGCTCCCGAAAAGTGTGCCGCAAGGCTTATCACCGCGGCGTTCGGCAAGCCCGCGGAGGTGTGGACGGACGGCAGCGGGATAACGCTTTTCGGAAAGGAGATACCCCGCGAAAATATCCGTACAAAGCTGCGCGGGCGGCATAATCTCTACAATATTGCCGTTGCGCTGGCGGCGGCGGTAACAGCAGGGGCGGAGCTTGATGAATGTCTTAATGCTCTGGAGAGCTTTTCGGGGCTGGAGCACCGCCTGGAATACGTCGCGGCGGTGAACGGCGTGGAGTATATCAACGACAGCATAAGCACTATCCCCGAAGCCGCGATAGCCGCCGTAAAAGCCTTTGACGATACCGACTGCATTATTCTGGGCGGTATGGACAGGGGTATCCCCTATGATATTCTGGGGGATTTTCTCAATACGGGGGCGGTGAGGAACGTTATCCTGCTCCCGGACAGCGGCAAGCGTATCGGCGGGCTGATAACCTCCCCCGAGGTGAACGTCGTTCACGCGAGGGATATGGAGCAGGCGGTACGAGAAGCCTCAAAGTGCGCCAAGCACCGCGTTATCCTCTCCCCCGCCGCCGCAAGCTACGGCTTCTACAAGAATTTTGAGGAGCGCGGGCGGCATTTCAAGCAATTGGTGGAGCAGCTATAATATAATCAGCGCCGTGCGGAAACACGGCGCTGTCTGTATGCTTATTCTTCCACTGTCCAATGTTCATAGTCGATAAACAGTACGGTATCGTCTTCCGCAAGCGCTTGCAGATCCTCCATGGAGTATACTCTCTCGGCGTGATAAACTATGCTTGGCATACCTACTAAGTTGTACCAACAAAAGAAATCAAGATTTACATCGCGATATATGCTTTCAATATCGCTGAAAAAACCGTGAAAGCTGTATATTCCGCGACCCGGCTCGAAGAATAACCGGAAGCGCTCCACACCCGCTTCTCCTGTATTATACCATCTGCCGTAATTGATATTCCAGGTAACGTCGGTATACTTCTCTACGGTTTTGTACTGGTCTTCGGAGGTCAGGTCATCATAGGGAAAAATCTCTTTGTAAACCGATACACCGCCATACTCATCGAAAAAATGATCCACGCCGTAAAAATCCAGAAAATCGCCGATCTTATCTTTTCCGTATATATAATTTTCGCCGTTATCCTCGCCAAGGAACATAAAACGTTTATCACCGCTGAGGCTCATGATATCCGATTTGCTCATAATGCCGCTGAACTTTCCGAAGCCGTTGGCAACGGGATTGCGCGCGACCAGTTCTTCAATACCGAAGCTCTCCGAAAGCTGCTTTAAAAGCTCGTCGTTCAGGGCTTCGGCTAATTGATAGCGCTTTTCAAACATCTTCTTATAGCTTCTGGAAATAAGGAATTTATTGCTTGAGGGAACTGCGGCATTCTCGTTCGCGTAGGATGGATTTTTTTTGATATTCGAAAAAAAGGAGTTGGAGAGAAATTTTTCAAATCCCGCCGCGCTGCCGTAATTTGTTTGCACATATCGGAGCTCGGGAGACGTTTGCTGCGATAACAGAGCCTTGAATTGCTTATATGATAAGTCATCCTCAAAATAATTGCTCATATACTCGGTGATTTGGTACGGAATAACGTAATCATTTTGTATATCAAGCTGAATATCCAACAGGCTTTTGTCGTCGATCGTGGTTCGGCGCATAGTATCACTGTCATAGAAAAGGAAATCAACGCGCAGCTTATCGTTGTCGGAAAGCTCCGACAGCTTTTCGGAAAGGCTGTCGGTGATATTT
>CAZKJC010000029.1:0-4202 GCA_964552995.1 uncultured Ruminococcus sp. | reverse complement strand
AGGCGATCTTGCCGCTCTCGGATACGCTTACCCTGCCCTTTGCGGCAAAGGTTCCCGACTCGTAGACAAACACTCTCCCATCCACATTCAGAATGCCGTTTTTGCTTACCGAGATACCGCCGTAGCAATCGGCGTAAGCCTCCTGCGCCACGGTAAGAGTACCGCTCAGAGGATTTACCTTGCCGCCGTAATTCACAAGCAGCTCGCCAAGTATTTTAAACTCGGCATTTTTGGTGATCTTCAGCGGCTTTCTTACCTCCAGAGTGGAGTTGGCGGGCAGCGTAAAGTCTTTTGATATGGTAACAGTCCTTGTTGTGTAGTAATATGTGTTTTCCTTAAAGGCAGTCTTGCCGTTCCATTGTACGGCAGAGGACCTCTTTGATGTATAGTCCCATCTGTATTTATCATTATCATCATATGCGCCGACGGAAATCGTCAAGGAAAACAGCAATAGGCAGCTTATGAGTACAGAAACAATTTTTTTCATGGTTACCTCCATTTTCTTCTTTTCTTCCATATTTGGCGAAAACCGTGGAGCGTTTTCCGCTGTTTCATAGGTACATTAAAGCTCATTTGCTATGGGTTCAGGCTTTTCCGAATATCTTTTGCAGAACCTCGCAGCACTCTGTCTTGTTTCCGATAAGCTCTTCCATATCCGCGATCGCGTCCGTATCCCGCGGGTCATATCTTACGGGATCGTTGGATTTTTCCCGTATTGCGCAAAGCAGCTTCGTCTGCATTCTAACGGAAAGCAAAGCCATATCGGCAAGATCGTTACAATCCGAAAAGCTGAAATTTTCCGTGTACGAGGTTCCCACCGGATTCCACGCCCATGCTCTGATATGAGCGGGGATAATAGGATATTTTGTAACGGCGTTTTTTGTGTCCTCCGGCGAAAAAACATTCAGATAAACCAAATCAGCATAGAAATTCTGCATTTCCACGGAAAAGGTATCCTTATTATGAAGCGCTGCGATATCATGTCTTGACCTCAGCCATTCTATCTGTTCGTCCGTAATGTCGTGCGTTGGCTTACGCCCCTGGGTATCTTCTCCGAGAACATCAAGATATTTCAAGACCTCATCTACAGCGGAGCCGCCACTCTCGGTTATCCATTTGTCGGGAGCAGAAAAGGCGCTTTTGCTTTGGGAAATACTGTCGCTCAAAAGATCACCAAACTCTTTGCGGTTTGCCGCTCCGACCGATTTTATCTCCTTGTGCGTAAATTGTGTGCCGTTGATATTTCTGATCATAAAATCACTCCTGTTCAATACTCTTGCACTCATAAAATTTTCTCCTAAAAAGTCAGCTCTCACGTCCTTTCCGTATTTATTTAATACTTCTGATTTTTCCTCATCTCCCATATTCGATGGAAGCCGCAGAGCGACTTCCGCCGTTTCATGGGTACATTGCAGCTCGTCCGCCTATGGGTTCAGACTTTTCCGAATATCTTTTGCAGAACCTCACAACACTCTGTCTTGTTTCTTATAAGTTCTTCCATATCCGCGATCGCATCCGTGTCTCTCGGGTCATATCTTGCGGGGTCGTCGGCTTTGTCCTTTATAAGATTAAACAGCTTTGTCTGCATTGAGAGAGAACGCAAAGCCATTTCGACCAATTCCTTACAGTCTGATAAGTCGTTGCAATCATCACAATACGCGCCCTCATTTTCCAGCCAGTCTATATGACCATGGATAAGGGGATTTTGTAAATCTACTTTGAGACGATATATACCCGGCGCGACCTCCTCTAATAAATATGCCGGGATAATCGGGTGACTTGTAACTGCAGTCTTTGTATCTTTTGGCGAAAAAACGTTCAGATAAACCAAGTCCGCATAGAAATTCTGTATTTCAGCTGAACCACCCGACGCATTATAACCCGCTTCACCGCTGCAAAGTTTTTCGAAATCATGTCTTGATTTCAGCCATTCTATCTGTTCGTCCGTAATGTCGTGCGTTGGCTTGCGATGTTCGGTATCTTCTCCGAGAATATCAAGATATTTCAGAACCTCATCTACCGCAGAACTGTCTATGCCACTCTCGGTTATCCATTTGTCGGGAACTATAGGCTCGCTTCTGCCCCCAACACTTTCATTGAGAAGCTCCCCAAATTCCTTGCTGTTTGCAACTTCAATCGTATTTTTGGCTGCTTGTGTGTGCTGTATGTTGTTTGAAATACCATTGATCATAAAATTCAGCTCCTTAACCTACTGCAATATGTCCGGAAAGATTACCGCTGTAACTACCTGTTCCCTTAACTGTCAAGCTATATGTAGTTCCAATAAAATTGGTATACCAACTGTATTTGAATTTTACGTCGTTATTAGAGCTTTGAATAATTTCGTTATTGGACTTAAGTTCATAGCCTTTGAGCCCTGAGCCATCTATGCTAATAGTCAGTTGAATGTTAAATTTTGTTGCACCTGCCATTCTCCACTCATCAACAATATCTCTGGGTATAGAAATGTTATATGGCGAAGTATTTTTGCCATTATAAATGCAGCTGCTGACACCCTCGACAGGGACATAGTTGTTATTTTCGAACTTATAAGGTATAACTTCTAATTTTGTACCCCAAATTCTATATATAACACGAGGCTGTACCGAATCATCCTTGGTCACATTCTCCGCATAAACGGGCACAAAAACTGAGCCAATCACAAATGCTGCAGCAATTAGGCAACTAATTATAAACCTAATAAAATCACGCCTTTTCAATACTCTTGTAGTCATAAAATTTTCTTCCTAAAAATAAAAGTTGTCCAGCATAAAAAACATGCCGTTAATAAACGCCAAAGGGATAAAAAAGTCAGCTCTCACATCCTTTCCGTATTTATTTGTACTTCTCACTGCCTTTCCGCACCACAAACGTCAAGGCTGCCGCTGTCACCTCCCGTTGGAAACCCTCGCGAATTTCCCGTTCTGCTATAATAACAAAATGAATAATACGACTATGACAGCTTTTTTGAAAAAGATTTTTTAAAAAATCGATTTTTGTAAAATGTGCACAATATTCGGCGGTGTTTTTGGCGATAATGCAGCACCAAGACATCTTTGAATTCATTATATCACAAAAGCAAATCATTTTCAACCCAAAATAAAAAATGAGGTCAGACGGCGGACGCGGCGGGATAGACCCGACACGTCGCGCCGCTGACCTCCGGAAAAAAGGGAGCGGGTATCTTAAAGCAGTTATTGCTCTAAGCCATATTTATCGCTACTGCGCAGTTACACATTGAACAGCAGCTCGTCATAGGTAGGATAGGGCCAGTATTCCTCGCCGACGATAGTCTCGAGCTCATCGGCTACTGCGCGGAGGCTCTGCATAAGCGCGAATACCTCGTCGTGGTACGCTCTCGCCATCTGCTCTATGTCGGTCATAGCCTGCGCCTTAAGGATAGCGTCGGAGAGCTGCGCAGCCTTTTCGCTGAGGGCAGCCGTCAAATCGTTCACCTTTTTCGCGGTCTCCATCTCAACGGTGGGCTCGATACCAACGGATTTCTTGCTCGCCGCGATATCGCATATATCCTTGCCGAATCTCATTACCGCGGGGAGTATCTCGGTTTTCGCCATATCCGCGGCGGTAAGAGCTTCGATATTGATGGTCTTTGCGTAGTTTTCAAGCAGTATTTCCTCTCTGGAGTGCAGCTCGACCTCGCTGTATACGCCGAATTTGGTGAACAGCGCCACATTTTTCGGCTCGGTAAGGCAGGGCAGCACGTCAACGGTAGACTTGAAGTTGGGCAGACCGCGCTTCTCGGCTTCCGCTTTCCACTCGTCGCCGTAGCCGTTGCCGTTGAAGATAACTCTCTTGTGCTCCTTGATGGTCTTTACAAGCAGATCGTGCAGCGCGGAATTGAAGTCGGAAACTCCCTCCAGCTCGTCGGCGAACTCCTTGAGAGAATTTGCCACGATAGTGTTAAGTATGGTGTTCGGACCGCCTATGTTAAGGTTGGAGCCCACCATTCTGAACTCGAACTTGTTGCCGGTAAACGCGAACGGAGAGGTCCTGTTGCGGTCGGTGGTATCCTTGGGGAAATCGGGGAGCGAGGACACGCCCACGTTGAACATCGTGCCGCCCGCGGAGGTGTAGTCCTTGCCCTCTACAAGAGCCTCAACGACAGCCTCCAGCTCCTCTCCGAGGAAGATGGAGATTATAGCGGGAGGCGCTTCGTTCTCGCCGAGTCTGTGGTCGTTTCC
>CAZKJC010000028.1:0-14977 GCA_964552995.1 uncultured Ruminococcus sp. | reverse complement strand
AACTGCACGATGTCGCAGCCGTCCATCACACACATCAGATTACGCCCTGTCTCGCTTGAGCCCGCGGAGTTAAGCGGACGAAGTATCCCCCCGCCGCGAAACTCATAAACGTGCCACCCGTTTCGCAGCATAGATCCGCATGCCCTTTCCCTGTCATGTTCAAACACGCAGATATCTATATCGCCGTGCCTGCGGGTGTTCTCCTCAAGAAACAGATCGAGAGCAAAGCCCCCGCAAACCGCCCATAAAATACCGAAGCCCGATAAAAGCTCCTTTGTCCGCTCCATCAGATCATTCGTTATCATTTGACCGACCGTTTCAGCTCTCGTATTGTTTTCCATATTCACAAAAAATCCCTCCCTTCATCAAAATCCGCATATGATACAGACGTTATTCATGTCGCATAGCCCTGTCATTTATTCTGCTAAAGCCATTTTTTCAGATCGTCGCCGCATTTTCCGACAAAACATTCAATATTATTAAAGTATTCGGGCACCAATGCAAAAGCCGTTATTCTTAAATGCCCCTCGACGATAACAAAATGCTCCGAATCGGCTGTTAATAATATCGGTCTTAGAAATTTCCCGCCGCTTTTTATAAATTCCGCAGCCCTAACAAAACCCGCATTGCTCTGATCATAAATCTCAATTCCGTTTTGTATCGTCCGTGCGGCTGTCAAAGGCGAATGTGTTCCCTGCGATAATTCATTCCAGTAGCTATAATCAATGTATCTGATGTTGTTTAAATCTTCTCTCACAAAATTGCATAGGCTCCATTGGATATCGCGCGGAAAATTCTCAAACAGATCGCGGTTTAAGCCGTACCCCCGAAATTCTCCGAGCAGCTTTTTTCTTGCGATATTTTCATTGGTGCTGTTCAGGTTCGCGGATAATATTATGCTATCGTCCGGCAAAAGCTCTTTCATGGCTTTTTTGATCTGTTCCGAAAATCTCTCAGAACGATATTCCGCCTTTAAAAATTCCAGGATCATTTCGTCCTCGGAGCTCGTTCTCAAAACGTTCATGTCACTACCTCCCATCATAGCTCTAAACCGTTGAGATAGCTTTTTAAACGATCTTCCATTTCTTTATCGCCAATGCTTTTTGAAAAGATCAGCGAATCCAAAGCGGAATAGATATGGAACGCGCTTTCAAAGGAAACAAATTCCGATCTGCGATAAGAAGTCCGATAATGCTCCAGAAACGCACCTCTGAACAGTGCGCTGTCCTGTTCGTTATAATTCAGCTTCATCCAAAATGTCAATCGGGCTATATCCGCCATCCAGTTGAACGCCATCGCGTCGTCCCAGTCGATAAGAAGTATTTCGCCGTTATCCTGCATGATCATATTTTTCTTTGACAGATCGCCATGGCAAAGGACAGACGGCAAGTCATCGAAATTACGCATTGTACTGAAAAACTTTTCTTTCAACTTTTTCAGCCGCGTTTCCGAGATCGTTCCCTTTGACCCGTCATCTATCCGATCGTCAAATTCGTCCTCAAAGAAAGCGATCATGCTGTCATAGCAGGCAATACCGCTGCCTATATATCCAAAGTTTTGGATTCTTATATTGTGAATTGAAGAAACCAGTTCCGCTAATCTGACGTAAAGCTCGATTTCTCGCTCTCTGTCAAACGAAATTTTATCAGCCGCCGTTCCTTGTATCTCACGCTCTATCAGATAACCGTTGGGGTATACCTTATCGTCTCGGCTGTACGGGCTGTACGCGATCAGTTCTGCGCAGGGAATGTTATTTTGGATCAAAAGACGATTCACAAACCGGACTTTGCCGTCCTCGGGCCAATCCGTGCTTCGGTATAATTTTAAGATATAACGCTCGTCTGATACGGTAAAGGAATATACGAAATTGTTGGTTACATTTTCAAATTTTCGTATTTCCTCGGCGCGGCAGCCAAAATTGCTCTTAATTATCTGCTTGACCGCTTCAAGCGTCGTATCGGTCTCTATGTTCATAAAGTCCTCCTCTCTTGGAAGAACTAAAAAAGTATAGCCCTCCCAAGCTGTTTCAATGTTTGTTTGTTCATAAAAAATTCCTCCTTTCATCAAGATTTGCATATAATGCTTATTTATTATATCATTTCTTTTTGGCTTTGTCAACGACAACGCGGCGTTTATATTGTTCATCATAATTTTATTGTTAATATATAGAAAATGACCGCAGCGTTTTTCATTGCGGTCATTTTTGCAAATTTATGCTCGCTGTAATAATTTCTGCTCAATGGCAAGAACATCGGGAAATATAAGCTTTTTCCCTTTTCTTTGCAGATTTAAAACTTTGTTTGCCTTTTTGACGATCTCGTTATGTAATCTTCCGTCGATTTTTACGGGTCGACCTCTATCCAGATATTTGTTAAGTATATATTTTGGGGAAACAGGGCACATATTTTGTATCAAAAAAGCCTTTTCTTTACCTAAAACATCGCCAAATACGATAGTATCGCATTTTCTTCCGCCCTCGGTTTTTCTCAGATAAATCGTCTTGAATTTCTCAACCTGTGAAGAAATCGGTATCAACCAATACAACCCCGTAGCCTTATCTTCAAAAGCATAATAACAAGGTCTGTTATGCGGCTGACCGCTTATCGTTTCTTTGTTGCCCATCAAAAACTTATCGGGAAAATCTATAAAATATTGTTGATCTATATAATAGAAGCATCCGCAATCCATAAATTTGACCGTCCTTTATAAAATCAGCCCCGACATTACGACGGGGCTTAAAATTTGAACTCAGCCTCTTATCAGTCGCATACTGAGGAGCGACAGACATTTGAACTCAGCCTTTTATCAGTCGCGTGCCGAGGAGCGACAGACATTTGAATAACCTTATCGGTTACACTTATATTATATTACAAATTAACAAAAAATACTATCGGTATTTTACACAAAGTTTTTTCCTTATTATATTCAATTTGCCGTAATATCTCTACCGCTGCACCGCATAATACAGCACCGTAAACAGCACCGCTATCCCCAGAAAAACAAGCCCGGGAACTATCATTGAAAACCCGCCGCCCTTGGTTTTTTCGCGGTGGATATAGTCGTAATAGGTCGCGTAGCGCTTCGGCTTGCCTCGCAGACGGCAAACAAGGGAAGAAACGGAATACTTTATCCCGTCGAAAAAGTGCTCGTCGGACACCCACGCCAGCGCGCCGATCCCCGCGAGAATTACCCCCGCGAGCAGAGCGGAATTGCTCAGCATTCTCAACCAGTCGGCGGCGGTCCGCGCGTTTTCAAGACCCTGCCACAGCAGCGAGAGCCCGACGATCAGCGCGCCGGCTGCTATCCACAAGACCCGCTTCATCAGCCGTTCTCACTTTCGCGGCGCAGATTCATTTCCTCAAGCTCCGTGCAACGCACAAAATGACCCGGGTATATCTCGCGCAGCGCGAATTTTTCCTCCTCCTCGGGAGTGTACTCGGGGCGCTGATAGAATATCCTCTTGCGGTGCTTTTCGGTGTAGGGGTCGGGCAGAGGTATCGCCGACAGCAGTGCCTTGGTGTAGCCGTGGAGCGGGCGCGCGAAAAGCTCGTCAGCCTCCGCCATCTCCACCATATGCCCGAAATACATTACCCCTATCCTGTCGGAGAAATACTTTACCACCGACAGATCGTGGGCGATAAACAATATCGTCAGCCCCATCTCGTCGCGGAGCTGTCCCAGCAGATTTATTACCTGCGCCTGTATCGAAACGTCCAGCGCCGACACCGGCTCGTCCGCTATTATCACCTTGGGCTGCATTATTATCGCCCGCGCGATGCCTATGCGCTGGCGCTGTCCGCCCGAGAACTCGTGCGGGTAGCGGTTGGCGTGGTCGGGCAGAAGTCCCACCTTTTTCAGCACGTCGTAGACCTTTGTCGTTATGACCTCCTCGTTTTTTTCGCCGTGAATGCGAAGCCCCTCGGCGATTATCTCCTTGATAGTCATTCGGGGATTAAGGGAAGCCATGGGGTCCTGGAAGATCATCTGTATCTCGGTCACGGAGGGGTACTTTTTGTTGAGCTGCTTCGACAGAGCCGCCGCCTTGCGGTAGTTCTCCTTTGCCTCGGCGACGTACTCTTTGGCTCTCTCGCCGCCGTTCTTGTCCGCTCTGGCTTTTTCAAGAGCCACGCGCTCGTCCCACGCGCCCGCGGAGATAAGCTCCCCGTTGAACCATACCTTGCCGCCCGTGGGCTTATACAGCTTTATGACCGAACGCGCCGTGGTAGTCTTGCCGCAGCCCGACTCGCCGACTATACCCAATATCTCGCCCTTTTTTACGGAAAAGCTAACGTCGTCGACCGCCTTTATCCAGTTTTTCCCGTCGCGGAAATACTGCCTTAAGCCCTCAACGCGGATTATCTCGTCGCTCATATTCATGATCATGCTCCCGCAAGGGAGCATTACTCCTTTCGAGTTTTATATGGTTTTGCGAAGCAAAATCCGAAAGTTTAAAAAATTAAACCTCGCCCTTTCCCGATTCCTCCATCTCCCGCCGTCTGCGCGCTCTTTCAAGCACTATCTCGGGGGGCTGGACCTTTGGCGCTTTGGGGTGGAGCAGCCATGTCGCGGCATAATGGGTGGGAGTTATCTCAAACAAAGGCGGCTGCTCCTCAAAGTCAAGGGCTATCGCGTATTTATTGCGCACCGCAAAGGCGTCGCCCTTGGGCGGGAACAGCATATTCGGCGGCGTTCCCGGGATAGACTCCAGCTTTTCGTGAGTATCCAGGTCGGGAATGGAAGCCAGCAGCGCCCAGGTATAGGGGTGGGCGGGGCTGTAAAATATCTCCTCAGCCGTGCCGTACTCCACTATCTTTCCCGCATACATTACCGCTATCCTGTCCGCCATATTCGCCACAACGCCCATATCGTGGGTTATGAAAATTACAGACAATCCGCGCTCGCGCTTTATCTCGTTTATAAGCTCCAGTATCTGCGCCTGAATGGTAACGTCGAGAGCCGTCGTCGGCTCGTCGCATATCAGTATCTCGGGGTTGGCGGACAAGGCTATGGCGATCACCACGCGCTGCCGCATACCGCCCGAAAGCTCAAAGGAATACTGATCGTAGCAGCGCTCGGGGTTCGGTATACCAACGCCCGCCAGCAGCTTCAGCGCTCTCGCCTTAGCGTCCGCCTTGGATATCTTCTCGTTGAGAAGCATGGACTCCGTGAGCTGCTTGCCTATCTTCAATATTGGATTAAGGCAGGACAGGGGGTCCTGAAACACCATGCCGATCTTATTCCCGCGGTATTTGTGGAACTGATCCTCCTTGAGCTTCAGCAGGTCTGTCCCCTCATACATAATAGTGCCGCTCTCAACGATCGCGTTGGGGGTAAGCAGTCCCATAAGGGAGCGCGAGGTCACGGATTTTCCCGAACCGGATTCTCCCACTATCGCCAGCGTTTCTCCCTTTTCAAGATCAAAGCTCACATCTCTCACCGCGTGGACGATCCCGTCGTTCGTCTTGAATGAAACGGTAAGATTTTTGACCTCCAGGATTTTTTCTTTGTTTTCCATTATTAAATGCCCCTTTAATATAGGTTGATCTAAGCAAATGATTCGGGTTGATCCGGGTAAATGATATAAGGTTGATCTGAGTAAATGATTTAAATGGGAATTTCAAAATTTCGTCTAATCGTACTCCGTTCCGTTTAGCTTTGCTAAACGGAACTGCGCACGCTTAGCCGAAACCGCGCAGCATTTTGCCGTTAAGGCAAAATGCGCGACTTTTTGAAATTCTGATGCGCGGGCTTTATGTTGCTCTTTTTAGTCGCTCTTTTTTGCACCTTAATCGTCTGCTCCTCTGAGAGTAGGATTCAGCGCGTCTCTCAGACCGTTTCCGAAAAGATTGAAGGATATCATCATCAGCGAGATAAACAGTGCGGGGAAGAATATCGCGTGAGGGTGAGCGGACAGCGCCGACTGCGCGCTTGACAGCATGGTTCCCACGCTTGTAAGGGAGGAGGAGTCCAGATTGAGCACTCCCAGATATGACAGCGAGGACTCCGTGAAGATCACCCCGGGTACCATAAGCACGCAGGAGGTAACGATAGTTCCCAGCGCGTTCGGCAGGATATGCCGCGCGATAAGCCGTCCGTCCCTTGCGCCGAGGGTCCTCGCCGCGAGAACGTATTCCTGTCCCTTGAATCTGTAAAACTGCGTTCTTACCGTAGTCGCCACATCTATCCAGCCCGTCAGCACAAACGCCAGCAGCAGCGCTCCCACAACGCCTATCTCCTTGCCCCAGCGAAGCTGGAGCAGTGAAAACAACACCATATAGGGCACCGAATACAACACGTCGGATATGCGCTCCATGATAAGGTCCGCCTTGCCGCCGTAATAGCCCTCGATCGCGCCGTAGATCGTTCCTATGATAAAGTTTATCGCCGAAACGATAACGCTCAGCATAAGCGAGAATCTCGCGCCCGAGGAAAGACGCGCCAGAATATCATGTCCCATATAATCCGTTCCGAAAAGGAACGCGGGGGCTTGTCCGTTTTTGTATTTAAACCAGTCGTAATAATACACGCGCACCTGATACTGGTTTCCGTTCATTTTCGGCGTGTAGTATGCCAGACCGTCCTCGCTCGCCTCATCGGTCTTGTATATGGGTATTAAATTACCGTCGCTGTCTCTTTTTGCAATGCCCTTCTGATTATGCTCATACCAGTAGTTGGCGTCCGAGGCGTTTGTTTCCTGCTGAACCTCTTTAAGGTTTACCATCGGGTAGAAAAGCTGCTTTCCCGTTTCCTTTTCATAGGCGGCGGCCGCTTCATACTCCGAACGGGTAAGGTTGATATACTCATAGCCCACGGCAAGATAGTCGTCTATTTTAACGTCGTAATATGTAGACGTTCTGCCGCTGTCGGTGACATCGTAGGAGCTCTTTACCTCCAGGATCGCTCCCGCCGCGTCGTAATAGTCATAGGTCTGCTGATTTACCGTGCGGGAGGACGTGCCGTCCCATATCCCTATCCCGCTTAAAAGCGTGCATTTGGGGGTGGTATAGGTGTAGTAGGAATCGGTAAATCCCATATCATAGGTGGAAAATATGGGGGTTAGTACGGCGAAAAGTATCAGCAGAATGATAATGACCGCCGCCGCCACGGAGCTTTTGTTTTTCTTGAAGCGCCGCATGGCGTCGCGGAAATATCCCACCTGCTTTGTCTGGAAGGCGGTATCCTGTATCTCCTCGTCCCGCTTTACGAACTGAAATTTCTCGCTTGGAAAATCGGGGAAATTATTCATTGTTCTTTCCTCCTCCCATGCGAATGCGCGGGTCGACCAATCCGTAGCTGAGGTCTATTACCAATGTCGTCGCAAGGCTTATCACCGTATAGAACATACTTACCGCCAGGAACAGGCTGTAATCACGCTCGAGAATGGACGCGACGTAGGTGCTTCCTATCCCGGGGACTCCGAATATCTTCTCTATGATGAGCGAGCCGGACAATATCATGACAAATTCGCTTATTATCATCGGCATTATGGGGACCATAGAGTTTCTTAGCGCGTGGCGCAGCGTAGCCTGCCGCCGCGTAAGCCCCTTTGCCCTCGCCAGCAGCATATAGTCGCTCGTAAGCGTTTCGGTAAGCTCCGCGCGGGTATAGCGCATCAGCCCCGCGATAGTACCGAACGACATCGACACCACGGGCAGTATCATCGACTTAATCATTTCCCATGAGAAATAGTTCGTTCCCGAAGCCATTATTATCGGAAACCAACCCAGCTTGTAGCCAAAGAAATACTGCACCACAAACGCGTAAACGTAGGCGGGGACAGAAATAAACAGCATTGTCAGCACGGATATGACGTGATCCTGCCACTTGTTTTTCCTGAGCGCCGCGTAGATACCGAAAAGAAGTCCCAGCGGAACGCTTATCAGAACGGAGGAAAGATTTATGGCTATCGTTGCGGGGAGCTTCTCCGCGATATGATTTGTAACGGGATTAAGATAAGTGCCGACCTTTGTGCATACGCCCCAGTCCCACTCGGTAAATATCTTTTTAAGAAAAATAAGGTACTGGGTGAGTATCGGCTCGTCGTAGCCCCACGCCTTGCGCATGGCGAGCACCGCCGAAGCGTAATCCCCGTTTCCGCGCGGAAGCTGATCGGGAAGCATTCTTATCATCACGAAGCATATTGTCATGATAATAAAGCAGACCATCAGCATAAGCAGAATGCGCTTTAGTATGTATATCCAGAGTTTTCCCATTTTATAGCCCTTTCCTCTGATTTAAATGAGAATTTCAAAATTTCGGCTAATCACACTCCGCGGTCTGCGACCGCTCCGCGTGCAATAATTTTGCGCAACAATAACGTATCGACCTTATAGCATTATGTGTTATTTGCGCAAAATTAGCCGAAACCGTGCAGCATTTTGCCATTAAGGCAAAATGCGCACCTTTTTGAAATTCTGATGTGTGAGTTTTATGTTGCGATAACTTTTTCTACAAGCCGCTGCATGAAGCCATGCCTTATGCGGTTCAGCCTAAATATGCCTTACTGATAATTGAGCTGATTGTTGTTATCGGCGCAGTACTGCTCCCACTCGGCGTCGGTATAGTTGTAGCCCATAAAGCGTATTCCGCCGAACGATACCTCGTTTACATATTCATAGGTGGGATAGTTTATCTTGCGTCCCAGCAGGGAAGCCGTGCTCGCGCTCCAGAAGGGGCAGTCGCGGTATTTCCGCATGAGCCCCAGCTCCATGGAGGCAAGTATCTGATTTCTGATATCCGCGTCCGCTATCGCGTATTCGCCGTTAGACAGCTCGTTGAACCAGTCAAAGTAGGTCTTGGTCACCGTCTCGCCGTTAAGCTCGATGTCCAGCGTTTCCGATTCGGCATCAAAGCCCAGATAGGGCTGAGGCGACGAGTAGTCCGTTACAAAGAACTCCATCAGACCGTAGGGGTCGGAGGGTGAGCCGTTCCACGCGTTCATACAGATATCATACTCGCCGTTATCCAGCGCGTCATAATAGTTTTCGTTTACCACCATATTGATGGTTATGCGCCCCTCAAGAGGAGTACCCGCAGTCGCGGCGTCCAGAGAATCCTGTATAAAGCTTACCTCCTTGACATAGCCGGCGCTGTTGTCCCATGTGGGATAGTCAAACACGAACTTGTCCGTTTCGGTGCAGAGCCCGTCCGCGAGAGCCTGATTATAGCCGTTTACAAGGCACTCTCTCGCGGTGTCGAGATCATAGCCCGTGATCTCGTCCACATCGGATACGTTATAGAAGGTCTTGAGCGTTTCAATGGCGGGCTCGCTGTCGCGGTAGCTTACGCCGGACTCAACATCATATATAAACATATCGCTTATATAGCCGTACATCGCTTTGCCGTAGCCCTGCTGCGCAAGGAACTTGGAGCGATCCATAGAAAGGGAGATACCCTTGCGGAAATCAAGATTTGTAAGGATCAGCTTGTTTACGCCCGCTTCCTGGCGAGAGGTGAGGGTATCCACGTCATTGTTGATATTCAAAAAGTAAATATAAGGATTGGGGTAATATACCAGGAAATCACTGCCCTGATATTTGCCGAGAGAATCTCCCGACAGCGCGTAGGTGTCCAGCTTTCCCTGAAGGAACAGCAGCTCCGCGGTAGAGGTATCCTCAACGACCGTAGCGACGATATCCGTGGTCTGGAACTGTCCCTCATGCTTTCCGTCCGTCCAGCCGTACCAGTTTTCATTCCTGGTCATTCTGTATTCCTTGTTCGATTGTAAGCTTACCAGCTTGTACGGACCATAGGACACATAGGTGTCCGCGGAGGTCGCGTAATTTGTCTTTATCATATCGCCCGTCTGCGTCTTGCCGGCTTCATACTTCTCCTCGTTTACAAGCGCGTAGGTGTTGCTGTAATACTTGAAGAAATAGGGTGTGAGCGGGCTGTAAAGAATTACGGTCAGCTCATAATCGCCCGTTTTGAAAAATCCGACATCCTCAAAGGTCTTTGGCTCGATGACCTTATCATAGAACGCCATCTCCAGATAGGAGTTTTCGTCTATCTCATCATACTGATACCAGTCCATGAGCATATAGTTGATATCGGCGATGACCTCGTCGGTAACCTCTACATAATCCTCCGAGCCGTACTTCTCCAGAAGATCCTCGCCCGCCTCGTTCAGGTAGGGGGCGCTTTCGTCGTAATAATCCTCCGCGCTGTATCCGTAGAACGCCGTGGTGGGCAGGGTAAAGCTTATATAGAGCTTAGAGCTGCCGTAATCGGCATATACGCCGAAATCCGAAGCGACCTCCGCCTTGGAAGCCCCCTGCTTGGACTTGTAGTAGTTCTCCGCGTTCTTTATCGGCAGCTTGCTGTAATAATTCGAGGCGCTGTAATTATTCATTTCGGGGCTGAGCTGATTCTGCATTGAATAAATATAGCTGTCCGCGTTGATAGGTGTGCCGTCCTCCCATTTTGCGTCGGGATTGAGCGTTACCCTCCAGGCATAACCCTCGGTAGCGTCCGCGGGAATTTCCCATTTCTCGTCGCCCGCATACTGCGCGGTAACATCCTCGGGCTCCTCCGCCGCCATTTCGCAGCACCATTCATAGCCGTCGTTGGTGTCGTTAAGAATAAGCGACCACATTCCTATTTCCGTATAATTGGTTATAAACTCAATTATATCGTTATCATGAACGTTGAACGTCGTCGGCGTTGTCAGCTCCGAGAAATTGTAGGTGTATGTCGCGCCGTCGGTTCCTCCGGTGCCGCTGTTATTTCCGCCTCCGCTGCTGTCGCCCTTATCCGCGCAGCCTGTGAGCATACTTGCTCCCAGAAGCAGCGCCAACAAGGATTTAAGTCCTGTTTTTACCTTCATAATTCTTTCTCCTTAATTTATCATAAAGAGCCGTATGCTCTCTATTCTTACACTCGGTTGACCCGGGCTGTGATGCTTTTACGCAGTGTTGACGAGGGGGTGTTTATAAATGTTGACGAGGGGTAAATGATTTAAATGGGAATTTCAAAATTCCCGCAAGCGATCCTCGGTCACTTCGTTCCCTGCGGTCGATTGCGGGAACCGGTCTTCGTTTGCCCTTCGCGGAGTTTTGCGCAAATTATACAAAATGCTATATTTATCACATAACGATTGCGCAAAACCCACACTCGACCTTTTTGAAATTCTGATGCGTGGGCGTTATGTGGCTCGGATTTGTTTGCCCCTTTTATGCTGTGGGATTTTGCTGCCGTGATTTTGTTTGTCTCTACCGAACCTCTAACCGTTTGCCGATCCAGTCCGCAAGTCCCTTCAGCGTTTCCTCCGCAAAGGGATCGTCCAGCCCTGCCGCCTTTGCCAGCTTCGGAAAACTATCGTTTCCCGTGCTACGGCAGAAATCCAGATAGCTGCTCCAGGCGGCGCTCCTGTCCTCGTCCGCCCACCTGTAATACTCCAGCGCGCAGACCTGCGCCAGCGCGTAATCCACCGTATAAAACGGCCAGAAGAAATTATGCTGTATCCTCTGCCAGCCGCAGCCGCGCTCCAGATTCTCATTTCCGCTGTGATCGCTCGACGGAAAATATTCCTTGCTGAGCCTTGCCCAAAGCGCGTTGCGCTCCTCGCAGCTCATATCGGGATCATCATACACCCTCTGCTGGAACTCGTCCTGGAGACACTCGTTAACTATCAGCCTTACCGCGCCCTCGAGGTGCATTCTGCGGTAATCCTCCGCGCGTTCACCGAAAAACAGCTCCATATACGGCGCGGCGAAGCACTCCATCGCCATGGCGTGAGTTTCCGCGGACTCCGAGGTGTACTGCGCCTTATGCCGTATCTCCTCGTCCCTTTTAAGATAAGCCTGGAACGCGTGACCGCCCTCGTGACACATTATATACGCGTTCTCGCTCGTTCCGTCAAAATTCGCGAAAATAAACGGAGCGCGGTACTTCTCCAGAAACGCCATATATCCGCCGCCGCGCTTTCCGTCTCGTATATCCGTGTCGCACAGGTCGTTGTCCAGCATAAAATCAATAAACTCCGCCGTCTCCCCCGACATTGCGTGATACATCTCGCGGGTCTTTTCCAGGCAGTATTCCGTGCCGCCCAGCGGCATGGGATCGCCCTCGGCAAAGCAGATATTGTCATAAAACCGCAGCTTGTCCAGACCCAGGCGCTCTCTCCTGCGCTCCGAAACAAGCTCGCTCAGCGGAACGATATGCTTTTTTACCCGCTCTCTGAACTCCGCGATCTCTTTCAGCCCGTAGCCTATCCTGTTCATAAGGCAGCAGCTCAGCTCCGAATAGCTTTTCATACCCAGCGCCTTAGCCTGTCTGTCCCTGTTTTCAACTAATCCTTGATAGATATCCTCGATCTCTCCGCGCTTTTCCTCCCACGCCTTTGACACCGCCAGCGCCGCGAGCCTGCGCGTTTCCCTGTCCTTTGAGGCGAGATCCGCCGCCATCATTGACGGTCTGATCTTCTCCCCGCGCCAATCCGCGGTAAGGTTTGACGTCACCTTATTATACCTCTCCGTAAGAGCGCTCTCCTCGCGGAGCAGCGGGACAAGCCGGCTGTCGAAGCTCCTCTGCCCGTTCTCCATCATTATAAGCGCCTGCTCTCCGAGTATCCCCTCGAGCTCCCCTCTGAACTGAGAGCCGATAAGCAGCCTGTCAAACTCATTGTACAGCTCCGTTATCCTCGGACCTATCTCGCCATAATACTCCTGCTCCGCTGAGTAAAACTCGTCGTTTACATTCATATTATACCGCTCGTAGCACAGCTCCATCGGCGTCATATCCGACTGCAACTCATACAGCCCGCGCACCGCCGCCATAGCCCCATCGCAGCTTTCCGCCGCCTTAAGCTCGTCAATAAGCCCGCGGAATCGCTGTTCTATCTCCTCATAGGTAATGCGCTTATAAGGCATATCTCCAAACTTCATTTTAACCTCTTATCTAAAAAAATTTTTCGCACCGCGAGGGCTTGCAAAGCAAGCCCTCGCTAGCCCGCTGTAAAAGCTCCGCTCCACTTCGGTCCGCTGCGCTTTCACAGCGTCTTGCGAAAAATTTTGCTGCGTGGGCTAGGCGTTGCTGTCTGCTTTCATTGCTTTTGATCTCTTGGATTTTTGCTGATTTAACGCTCTAAAACGCGACATTTTTTAGTGAATATTTATTTAATTATACACGATTTTAACGGCATTGTCAATTTGTTTTTTCAATATTTTTTGATTTTTTCACGTCTGAACGGTTGATTTGCGCCGACAATTATTGTGCCGCAGGTACCGCTTTTTTATTATTTCGACATTACGTCGGCTAAATATCACGATATGTACTTGATTTTTCCGGAAAATTCTATTATAATGTATTTATCCGCTTGTGCGGCGCAATAACCGAGAAGCAAAAGCAGCGCACGCAAAAATCAACATAAAGACCACGCATCAGAATTTCAAAAAGTGCGCATTTGCCGAACGGCAAATGCTGCACGGTTTCGCCAGCGTTGCAGAGCGGAACGAAGTGGAGCGGAGCAGCGGTGGCGAAATTTTGAAATTCCCATTTAAATCATTTAATTCTCGTCAACATATATAAATAGCTCCTCGTCAACATAACTTAAAAGCATTACAGCCCAGGGCAGCATTTTTAAGGGGGTCAGTCATGAAAAGAATATTATTTGTTTCCGTTGTTTTTTCAATGATATTTTTTGTTGGCTGCAACCTTGAAAACAGCGAAACGAGCTACTATTCCGTCGATACGCAGCCGCCTACCGAGGAGCCCGCTCCCGCCGCCGTCACTACCACCACCGCGAACACCTCCGCGCAGACCTCTATCGACGTCAGCGACGTTATTCCCGAAGCCATACAGACCCCGAGAGTACAGGGAGACAGGCTCTCATATACTATAATAAATATATATTCCGAGAACGACTATTATACGGTGGAAATATCCGGCGTGAAATTCAACAGTTATGACGAAAGCGAAACGGACATCGACACTACATATGTAAACGGCGATCTTTACGGTGACTTCCGGCTTGACCTGCTTAAAAGGGGAGAGGTCATAGACAGTCTTAAGATAAATGTTCCGCGGGACGACAGATTTCTTATTCTGGAAAGCGTGACGGAAAATCTTTCCTACGGCTGCGAGTTGATCTCAAACAAGCGCGAGTTCCTGGCGGAGGAATTTCCCGACCTGATACAGCTTGACTTCCACATAATAAACGAAGTCGAAGCGCCGCAGTACGCGCGGTATTTCGCGGTGTTCGGCGGGAAAATAACCGAAGTCGCGGTATACGAAAACGGCGAGGAAGCGGCTCCCTACGGAACTCATCTTGAAATGAGATCGGCGGGGGAAATGGTGCAGCATCTCGTGGCGGAAAAGCCGAGCGGCGGGTACACCGTTATCAAATACGAATACAGCTTTGATGTTGAAAATAAATGCCTTAACCGCAAACAGGTAAAATTTACGGGCTGGGAGGATTAGCATGACAGAAAAGGAAGAGTTTATAGGTATCTACACCGATAAAATAAAAAGAGAGGGCGCCGACAAGCTGTTGGATTTTCTGGAAAACAAGAGCGATTTTTTTACCGCTCCCGCCAGCACGCGCTATCACAACGCCTTTGAGGGAGGTCTGCTGAAGCACTCCCTCAACGTTTACAAATGTTTGTGCGCCTATATGGAGCGGGAGAGAGTAAAAACCGAATACGGTCTTTCGGCTTCCGACGAGAGCATAGCCATAGCGGCTCTTCTGCACGATGTATGCAAGGTGAATTTCTATCGCACCAGCTTCCGCAACGCCAAAAATAAGGACGGGATCTGGGAGAGAGTTCCCTACTATGAAATTCACGATACCCTGCCTTACGGGCACGGGGAAAAAAGCGTTTATATGATAAGCGGATTTATGCGGCTCACCCGCGAGGAGGCTATGGCGATACGCTGGCATATGGGTTTTTCGGGGATCGAGGATAAAAATACCATCGGCAGGGCGCTGGAGATGTACCCGTTTGCATTCGCGCTCTCGGTGGCGGATATGGAAGCCAGC
>CAZKJC010000027.1:0-15023 GCA_964552995.1 uncultured Ruminococcus sp. | reverse complement strand
CTGCCCCGACACCCCGCCAAAGGGACCAGTCCCTTTGGAAACCCGGTTCCGCGCTTCGCGCGGGGGTACGCTCGGAGCTTTCACAGCAACCGCTAAACTTTTTTCAGGAGATAATATGGACAAGTTTAAAAAAATTATCGTCGGCAAGAGCCGCGAGGAAATACGAAGCAGTATCGAAAAGCTATTGCGCAACGAGGTGGACAATGTCGTAAAGTCTACCCAAGAGGAGATACGCAAGAAGATCGCGGAGGTTATCGAGGACGCGAAAAAATTTTCCGAGAGCGTTCCTCAGCCCGAAAAAATACCGCCCCGCGAACAGCAGGAGGTGGTATACTACAACGCGCCGAACCGCGGAATATCCGCCGACGAGATCGCTTTCGCTCCCGAGACTCCCGATTTCGACACCGACGCCGACAGGGCTATAAACGATAAGATATCCGAAATGCGCAAGCTGAACGAGATCTTTTACAACGGCTATCTCCTCAATCAATGCGCCGAGATAAGCATTGTCAAGCAGGGCGAATTTATGGCGGAGGTGACCGACGATTTCGGGCGGCAGGCATTCTGCGGCATTTCCCGCCCGATCTACGGAGCGCTGTCAAACCCGCAGCTGCGCACCTATTTTACATGGAGGACCGACGTGCGGCGCGGCGTTTATCACGAGACCGACAGATCATACATCACGCTGTACTGCTATGAGCTGATGAATAAGATAGGGGTCATCTCCGCGGCGGACGCTCTCGGGCGGCTGCTTGCCGTGTGGGAGGGCTGCCGTGAGTCCGCGGGGTGGCTGGACGAGATCATGCCGCGCTGGATAAAGGATTTCTACGCCTACAACGATCTTAGCGAGCAGTACCCCGACATATGCTCCTGCTTTCCCGTAAAAGCGGCGGGGTTCAGCGAGAGCATTTCCGAGCTGAACGGCAAAAATTATTCCGACAAGCTGGACTATCTTATGGAAAATTCCTCCTATAAGCTGGGCGAGAGCGTATTTTTTAATGATGAAACCAAGCCGCTGCTCAACGGAGCGGCGGAAGCGGCATTGTCGGCTCTGGACGGATATTTTCTTGAAAGGGATATCTCGCTTTTCAAGCTGATATGCGGCAGAATGAAGCGGGACTATAACTGGAGCCCCTTTGCGGGAGCATATGTGAACCTTGACAGAATGGACGGATTCAGGCAGGTTCGCATAAGTCCGGTGGAGCGATACTGCGTAAAGCGCGGAGAAGCGGCGCTGGAGCTGTTCGAGCCCTCCCCCTACCGCGGATTTATCGGCTATGTGTTAAAGAGCGTCGAATCGGTGCTGCGCAAAAGAACGGGATTTCACCATAAGATCACGCCGAATATCAAGATGGTGCTGAACGATTTCCGCAACCGCGACAAGCTGGTGGAGGCAGTGAGCGCTCCCGAGTTTGAGCGGGCGATAACCGACGCGGTAAACGCGTGGTGCGATAAAAACGGCATATATCCCGCGGGAAAGCCGTCGAAAAGCTCCGCTCCCGACGAGCCGCCGCCCGCGCCCGTAAAGGTGGACATAGACGTTGACAAGCTGTCGAGGATACGCGAGGAGTCGGAGGAGATAGCGAAGAAGCTCATTGTGGAGGAGCTTTCCCACAGCGAGGAGAATATTGCCGAGATAGCCGGCAGGATAAGCGACGAGGATTTTTCGGAGAAGATAGCGGAGTATTCCGAGCCGCAGGAAAGCTCCCCCCAAAGCGAAACGGTCTTGGGCGAGGGCTGGGACGGTCTTGCGCGGGCGCTTTCCCCGCGGCATATCGCGGTGATATCGGAGCTGCTGAAGGGCAGTGCGGAGCGCTATTGCCGTGCGAACAATATTCTCCCCGAAACGGTCTATGAGGAGATAAACACCCTGTCGCTGGACTGCGTGGGCGACGTGGTGATAGAGGGCGGCGAGATAGTGCGGGATTATGAGGAAGAACTGAAGCGGCTCGCGGACAGCGGGGAGGTGTAGGAGTTGTTGTACTGCTCGGCGTTGGCAATGATAAAGGACGATTCGGACAGAGAGCTGGTTCAGCGGATATATGACAGGTATGAGCGAATGATGTATTCGATGGCGTTCAGCGTTCTGCACGATCGCGCGGACGCCGAGGACGCTGTACAAACGGCTTTTGTGCGGATCATAGATAATTTGCAAAAAATTTTGGAAAAAGGGTGTCATAATCATAAGGCGTATTTTGTTATAATAGCGAAGCACGTTGCGTTGAATATGTTGAAAAAGCGGAACGGTCACCCCGAGGAGGACATTGACGAGCATTACGACCTGTCGGGTGACGTTTCGGTGGAGAGGGAAGCGCTTTCGCGGCTCGGCGAGGAGGAGATCGCGCGGGCGGTGGCAAGTCTTTCGGAGACCGACCGCGATATAATGTACCTGAATCTCTACGAGGGAATGCAGGCAAAGGACATCGCGGCGCTTGTGGGAATGTCTCCCAATACGGTAAGCGTACATATTCACCGCGCGAAAAAGAAGCTCGCGGATATACTGCGGGAAAGGGGTATAAATTATGAATGAGTTTGAGCAAATGCTCGCGGGCGCGCTTGAGGAGAGCGTCAATGAGCGGTACGGAGAATTTTTTGAAGTTGATACGAATCACAGGTTTTCCCATAGCTACAAAAGGCGGCGAAGAAAAAATATCCTGTCGGCGGAAAAAACGCGCAGAGGTGTGCCGATACCGCCCGCGCCGCGGTTCAGCATGCCCAAGATGACGGGCATACCGTTAAAGAAGCGCGTTACCATTATTTCAATTGCCATCATGATGGCGGTCGGCGTAAGCGCGGGCGCGGGTGCTTCTCTTGCTGTGGGATTTAAAAAGGTAGATGAAACCGTAATAGATTTTACGCTCATGGTGGCTGATACGCAAAACTCTCCACAAAGCATTGAAGATGTGTATTATCTGTCCGAAATTCCCGAGGGATATTATCTGGATAAACTTGATTATGATCTCATGTTTGATGTACAATATTTCTATGAGAGGGAGGATAGCGATGATTTTATCTATTTTACCCAAAATAGAAGGCAGGATTATACAAGTTTTGATAATGAACACATACTCAGCATAGAGGATGTAATGGTGGGCGATAAGTATGGAGTATTTATGACATGGGAGAGAACAACAGATCTTATATGGGATAACGGAGATTATGTTCTTAAAATATTCAGCAGATTGTCCAAAGAAGAGGCTATAAATTTAGCAAAAAGTGCTAAAATTTGTGAGGATATAAATTTTTTTGAAAAAATGGTGTCATAGTTGTAATGGCAATTCTGTTATAATTACAGCGAAGGATAAATTCGCGAATAAACACGAAAGGAGGGAATTTTTATGCGCTTAAGAAAATTTTTGTGCGCGCTTGCGGCGGCTATGCTCTGTCTATCGCTGACCGTAACGGCTTACGCGAACGCGGGAACAACCGACGGCTATTATTCCGTGACAGTAGTACCGATGTATGTTGATCACCTAGACACAAATGCATCTATCAATTTTTCCGGCGACAGTGCTTCGTGCAGGTGCAGCGCAAGTGGCGACGCTTCGGTTATCGCAAGCATTTCGGTTGAAATGACGCTTCAGAAAAGCGGGCTTCTCGGTATCTATTCCAATGTAAGCGGCGCGAGCTGGTCTAAGACAGTAACCGGCAGTTCAATTTCGCTCAGCGGCACAAAAAGCGGTCTTTCGGGCGGGACTTACCGTGTCAAGGCGGTTTTCACGGTAACAACGAAAGACGGCAAAACCGACACCTTTACAAGGTACAGCAGCACCGCCAAGATAACGGGTACTTGATATCCGGCAAAGCAAATTTGTGTGGAACAAAAGCAAAAATAACCAAAGCGCCGTGAGATATTTTCGCGGCAACACAAGCGGGGCGTTCGCCCCAAGGACAAAATGGGCTTTGTGCCCTATGAAATCTATTTTAGGAGGATTTTTTATGAGAAGAAGTAGTTTTTTATCCGCTATGACTGCAGTGATGGTTACAATGTCTGTTACTCTTTCGGCTGCTGCTGAAACGACAGAAAACAGAACATTACTTTCTACTGAGCAGAATATTGACGACACGTTTTTGTCTAAGGCATTTGATATGGCAAATTCTTTTGTTCAAGATTATTACATGGCAATTTATGACAAGGGTGATTGTGATTTCCTTTCATCAATAAACTCTGATAACTTGTTAGATTACCTTTCCACTAAAATTGAATGGTTAAGATCAATTTCTGTGGACAAAGAAAACATAAACATATCAACCGAATTATTGGAACAGGAAATCACTCAATCTTCAATCAAATTATGCCTTGATGTTCAAGTAAGTTTTAACTATGTAGGCAATACAACAAAATCCGGATTGGAACGTTGTGTTCAAATTGTTTTGAGCAATGATGACAATCCTCAAATTCTTGATGTGTTTATAAATGATAATGTCGATGACTATTTTAGGGGTGATGCGGATCTAATGTCCGCCACATACGATTGTTCGTATTGGTCTGATGACACATTGTCCTTAGCTATTGTATCTGATATTTCAGATATCGCTGAAGCCAAAATCACAAATACTGATATGTCAGAGGTGAGTTTTTCTGGATTTTCAAACAAATCGGATATTGAACTGACATCAAGCACTTCATCAGCTATCACTACAACACAACGCAATAAAATTGTAAAATATGCTTTGGCAAATTGTGATGTTAAAAGTCCGGCATCAGGAAACTCTTCACTTATTTCTGAATACTATGATTTTTCTCAAATCGACAATAATTATGATTGTACAAACTTTACCTCACACTGTTTGTTAGCAGGAGGAGCAAAATTTAATGAAACCAGCGCCGGCTGGTACTATAAGAGTATGTTAGACCGCACTTCGTCTTGGTCAAGTGTAAAATGGTTTTACACCTTTATTTCCGGTAACACCGGAAGTGGTCCTCAGGCAGAAATAAAATCTTTTACTATATATTGTCCAAAGAGCGAGATGACTTGCGAACTTGGTGACATAATTCAGATTGATAAGGGGATAGATGGGGTATATAATCATAACGTTGTCGTAACAGATTTTTATAGCTATAGTAATTATTCCTATGTTGCTATGGTATCGGGTCGCTCTGGAAGCAGCAGCGGACTGTCGCACTGGTATGATAACAATGAGGTGTATAGCGAGGTATATCCTATTTCAACAAATAGTGCCAGGGTCATTCATTTAACTACACTTGGTTAAGTATATTGTTGTGAGTATTTGGAGGAGTACCCATGAAAAAATTTAATGCAATAATATTTGCGTTTATACTTATATTGTCGCTGTGCGCATGTAGTACACAATCAACAAATGTTTTTTCGGAAAACAAACAGTCTCAAAGTGCGTCCGAAGATGCTCCGTTATCCGATCCACAGTCAGGGATGGAAGTTATACGCCCCTTAACCGAAGCAACGCTGCCCGCTGTCGAAGAAACCGATGATACGCGGCTTGCGGTCGATTTTATACACGATTTTTATGAAACGCTTGTTTCCCATAACGAAAATGCGCTTGACCTCAATAAATATTTCAACAATGGTGAGCTTAAAGAGCAGATGACGAAATGCAAGGAAACACTGCTGGAAAAAAAGGAACTGTATGAAAAGGACTATTTCGCTTTGGATTACGCGGCAGCTGTTTCAGATAAGGTGACGGACGGAGTTCATCTTATAACTGTGGATTATGCCTATCATTTTCGCTACTCGGATCACCCATATGACCCCCAAAATCCGGATGAAGGCTGGTCTGGCGCGGGCATGAGGGCTCCGTTTGCGATAAAAGATGGGAAAATAGTAAATCTGGAGGTGAGTGACATTTTTAAGGCACTCCCGGCTGACGAAGATGTCCCAGAAGTGCAGATCATTTTATCACATATAACAGCCCCTAAGAACGGTTCTTTTGAGCTTGACGGAGTAACCTACCAGCAGACAGGCAGTGGGCGCAACGTTGTTATTGAGGACGGTGGATTTGTAAAACTGTTCACTTCGGATGGATTGATTGACCCTAATGCTTACGATGGTCAAAGCGATGAATTGATAGATTCGCTGAGAAATATTTTCTCACTGAAAAATATTGGGAATACAGGTCGGCTTGAAGTGGGCGATATCGTATTTGACGACGCTAGGATATATCAATCGGGTGAAAATATGCTGGTGATTGGAGAGGTAGACCCGTCCTATGATTTTGATATGGATTTGGGCAGATATTGTAACGCGTTGCTTTTTTCACCAACTTGACCGCGAAAAAAATACAAGCGGCGAAAAACATATAACTAGAGCGAGGTGATGGAATATTTGACATTATTATGTGCAGAAACCTATAGTGGTGTCACAGTCACAGATAGTTTTTGATCCGAGACGGCAAAGTCAAGCCCGCCCGTGCTGCGGCATGGGCGGGCATATCGGATTTATGGGAGGACTTTAAAATGAAGAAAACACTTATCACAGCAATATTTTCAGCAGTGCTTCTGCTTACAGGCTGTGCGGGGGACAAGGAAAGCTCATCTCTTACCGATAGCACTCCGCCCGACAGCGCTTCGGAAAACACAAGTCAGGCACAGATCAATAGCGCAGCAAATGTGGCTACCGAGGAAACACAGCCTGAGGTTTCCGCGCTTTTTACCGATTATTTGCTTGACGGCATAAGTGATATTTCAGTAACGGGAGAATCGCTCTCCCCTGCCGAATTTGCCGATTTTGAATACGCCGTAAAAGACCTGGCAGATTATCGTCCGGCGCTTAACGAATTTCTCACAGAGCTTGATATGCCCGAGATAACGGAACAGTGTGCCCGCGCATATACGCTGCTGCGTTTTTTCAGTTCCGAAAACCTTTCCGGCGAGTTGAATATGGATATGAAAACATATCTCGAAGTCCCCTTTTTTCAACCGCCTATACCGTCCCGCTATTACGCTTCGGGAATAAAATATGACAGCTTTGTGAACGCTTATCTCGACGTATTTACCGTGGGTGCTGCGCAGCGCGTTTTCGGAAGATTTCAGTTTTTCCGTTCATATAACGACCAGCTATGGTTTTCCGATTCCGCTATGACAGGAGATATCAGCGGCGTTCATGAGGAATACGAACTGATAACAAGCACGGACAGCGAGCTGCTGTTCAGGTGCACCGTGTTCTCCGCGGAGGATTTGGAAACGCTTGAATACTACCCCGAAAAACGTGATGATTACATCACTTATACTCTTGATTATAAATTTGTCAAAACCGCCGACGGTTGGCGTGCCGAGGAATTTCCTATATACAGCCGAACTCTAGACGGGATTGTGCCCGAAAGGTATTAAGATCATCGCATTGCAAGCGGATTTTTGGCGATTTATCCGGTATTATATAAAACAACATATCATTTGGAGGACTTTAAAATGAAAAAAGCACTCATCACATCAGCACTTTTGGCGGCGCTTTTGCTTTCGGGCTGCGCGGATACGACAAGCAGCGAAGTCTCGTTGTCTAATCAATCTTCGGAAAGCATACTTCAAACAACGGAGCAACACAATGAAACCGAATCAACGGTCGACACTCCCGTTGAAGAAACCCAGATCGAAACAGAAGATAATTATATCAGATACCCCTCTCACATACGACTTATGTATAATGGAGAAGTATACGGTGAGCTGATCGCCAGCTCGCAGGTTGAGATTGATGGGAAATATTACGAGCTCGAGGGTGATGAAGCATTCATTGACGCGGAGCGCATGAAAAACGAATGTGAGTATATCGGGCAAAGTATCTCCGTTCTTGACGATCATGTTCCCTCTCGCGAGCTTGAGCTGACCTATGCCAATTCCGAGCTGCCGTGCGAGCTTTATAAAATAGATGAACATCAGATTTTGGTATATTCCGCCGAAGAATTTGAGATTCCCGAAAGATATAGTGAATGGGCAATAGTTTATCCCGGAACATATCGTATTCAATTCATCTTAGTTAATGATATACCCGGCGAACTTCAATATGAGTTGATAGCAAAATATTACCGCTACGAGGAAAGATTCCCCGAGGATTACCCAGCTTCCGACAAACCGCAGGACGTATTCCCGCCCGAGGGGATAACTGCGCCTACAACGAGTTCAACATTAACTGACGAAAACAGCGCACAAACATACGAGGAAAAAATTGCACCAATTACTTCTATTCCGTCTACAAAAACATCTGAAAATCCCGATGTGATTGGCGAAATAATAGAACCTCTCTTTGAACTTGACGGAGTTTCTTACGAATGGGATATTGAGGAAGGATATCGCGATTTCTTGATGGACGAGGGCGGCAACATTTTGCTTGAAACAAGAGATGGTTTAATAAGCCCGTCTGACTATAATGATGGCACTGATATTGTAGCAGCTTTAAGCAGCCTTGATACATTGGATTTTGTCGGGATAGTCTCCAATGAATTCGCGGACATGGCGGGAGAACATCTGTATCGTTATAATGAAAAGCTGCTTGCCTATGCAAGCTTCCCCGATGGCATGCAGTATTCAACTCTTTTGAGAGATTCCGACTATGACCCGAATCAATATTACTGTGTTCGTATGTATAAGCCTTGCAAATAAATCGCATGGCACAGAAAGTGTTTGAACACAAGCAGGATAACTAAAACCGCAGAATATTTTTTGATCTGAAACAGCAAAGTCAAGCCCGCCCGTGCCGCGGCATGGGCGGGCATATCGGATAATTTAGGAGGACTTTAAAATGAAAAAAGCACTTATCACAGCAACACTTTTAGCGGCGCTTTTGCTTTCGGGCTGCGCAAATTCCACGAACAGCGAAAGCATACTGTCGGACAGCGTTTCGGAAAATATAAGCTCCCCACAAGAGCCCGAAATTGACCCTAACACCACGGAAGCCGAAACGGAAGATCATCACATTTACATCTCGCCGTACCCCGAGCTGATGTATAACGGCGAGCTTTATACCTACGGCATTTACAGCGCTCAAACGGAACTGGACGGGAAATATTATGAGGCTGACATCGGAGTGGACGCGTTCATTGACGCGGAAAGCTTGAAAAACGAATGCGAATACATAGGTGAAAGTATACCCAACGCCGACTATCTTGTCAAGCCGTCTCGGGAGCTTGAGGTCACATACTCCGACGAGGTGTATGAGCTTTATAAAATTGATGAAGATCAGATACTTCTGTATTCCGCAAAGGATCTGGATATACCCGATACATGGCGCGCAAATGCGGTAGTTTATCCCGGAACGTTCCGCAGACACTACATTCTTATCAAGGCTGATAAATATGATGAGCTTATCGGTGAGTTGGAAGCAAAATATTACCGCTCAGCACCTGACAGCGGCGCGGACAATATCGAATTTACGCAGGGCGCTCCTGTTGACAAAAACGAGCTTGGCAGCTTTGTTTATGACAGCGTTCTGGAATTTGTGAAAAACGATTCGGACAACGGCTTGAATATCCTCACAGAAAACGCGGAGCTTTACGATATTTATGCAAGCTCTCTGGCTCTGTCGGACGTGATATTCAGCAACGGCGACAGCTTTCCGACGGAGAATTTCGGCGAGGGTCGCTCATTTAATGATCTTCCGCAGATAAATGTAAACGGTTCTGATATTTTGTCCTGCGCGATGGTTACATATGACAGCTTTTATGGCGCACTGACAGATGTTTTCACCAAGGAAGCGGCGGACAAAATGCTTGAAATGCAAAGCCGCTCTTTCCGTGAATATGACGGAGCACTTTGGATAACTATGGGCACAGGCTATATTGACACAAAAATTGTCCATGAGGAATATGTAATATCGGAAAACGATGGTTCCGTTTTTGATATTCTGATAACGGCATACCTTGTCGATGACAACCGCGCCGAGGAATTTGATCCCGAAAGGGCAGACGAATACGAAAAACAAACGTTTCATTATACCATACTCAAAACGGAAAACGGCTGGCGCGTAAGCGATTTTCCCGTGTACAGCTTTTCGGGCAATGAAGCGCAGCGCGTTCAGATATCGGATATCTGATTTGAATAATATTCTTTGAACAGCAAAGCAGCTTGCGGCATGAGCGGGCACATCGGATTTATAGGAGGACTTTAAAATGAAAAAAGCACTTATCACAGCAACACTTTTAGCGGCGCTTTTGCTTTCGGGCTGCGCGGATACGACAAGCAGCGAAGTCTCGTTGTCTGATCAATCTTCGGAAAGCATACTTCAAACAACGGAGCAAATACAGCGGCGAAATGGAGCTCCTCGAAAATATGGAGCTTGACGAGTACCTTAAAATGCTGGAGTATGACTGCTCCGCGGAGTTTGAAACGGAGAGCGGCACGATAAAGGTGGGCGTAAACTCATGGAACGGAATACCCATCATCGACAGCGCCGAGGGAGAGCTTAAGGGGAGATTTTATTCCGCCGTTATGGGCAATAAGCCCAATTTGAACTACGATTCTTTTTTCGAGGAAGATTGGGAGAACCATGTGTGCGTGGAGAATCTGGCATTTCAGGGCGACGTATACGAGTGGGTGCCCGAAGCGGGAGTGGTAAGCGCCTACTTTATAGACGAGGATAAGAACGTCACCACTCTGGAGGGGGACTATCTGCGCAGGGTAGATTACGATCTGGATGCTGTTATGCAGAAGTTTAAAAATCTGGAGTATCTTGGGGAGCTCGGCACGGTTGATCTCAACGAGATATATATCAATGACGGACAGGTGTATCGCTGCGGAAGGGATAAGATAATCATAGTATGGAATCCTCCCGTAGAATTTCAGAATAACGCGGTTCTTTATGGCAAGGAGTACGATCCGAGCCTTATGTATGAAGTAACAATGTTCCGGAAAGTTCAGCCGACAAGCGAGGTGTTATCATGAAAAAATTCAAATTTAAAAAATTTGCTTAGATCAACACTTTCTGTACAGATCGAAATCTCCGAGCTGAAAAACTCGGAGATTTAGGTTATGTCTTTTTTTCAATTTTGGGATCAATATGCTCCGCGGTGAAATGCTCAACAGGTATCGTGTAGTCGTCGGTATCCTCGGGCAGCTCCTTTTTCTTGAGCTTGCCGGAAACGAACTCCGCGAACAGCAGGTAGAACACCGCAAACACGGGAGCGCCAAGTATCATTCCCGCTATACTGAACAGTCCTCCGCCGACTATGATAGATATCAGCACCCACACGGCTGGCAGACCCATGGTCTCGCCGAACAGGAACGGTTTGAGAAGATTGCCGTCGATCTGCTGAAGCACCACGACAAAGATGCCGAACCAGATCACCTTTATGGGATCGACCAGCAGTATAAGGAATCCGCAGGGGATAGCGCCGATAAACGGACCGAAGAACGGTATAAGGTTGGTGACGGCGCACACCACCGCGATAAGCGTGGCATAGGGCATACCCATGATAACGCAGCCGACTTCCATTGCGGCGAAGATGATGAATGCGTCCACAAGATTCGAGGCGATGAATTTGGTGAATATCTTGTTGCTGCGCGAGCAGGTGCTGAATATCCTCTTGCAGCGGTCGAATTTAAACAGCGCGAAGAATATTTTTTTCGCCTGCGCCAGCATGCGCTCCTTGCTCAGCAGGAAATATATCGCGATTATCAGTCCGATAATGAAATTCTTGGTGCCCGTGAACAGCGCGGATGCCACCTTGAATATCCCGCCCGTGACTCCGCCCACAATGCCCGAGGCGTAGGGTGTGACATAGGCGGCGAGGTTCTTCATTATGTCGTTCAGATCGTCAAACTCGTCGGAAATAAACGACGCTATCTGAGGATTGTTTTCAAACAGAAGCTTCAGCTTTGCTTCCAGCTCGCTGAAGTAGGTGGGAAGCTGATCAACCAGATCAAGCACGCTTTCGGAAACGCTGGGGACTACCGCCACAACAATTCCCACAAGGATCGCCAGCACCACGATATAGGCAAGCGTTATGGAGAGCGCTCTAGCGAGGGTCCGGCGCGCCTTTGCCTTTTTTTCCGGCGATCTCTGCCGCTTTTTGAGCTGCTCCGCCAGTATATTCGTGTTCTCCGCCTTTACAAGCTGTTGATCTGCCGGAGTGCCTTTCGGGGCGTTTTTGAGCTTCTTGAAAAACTTGTTTTCAAACAGCATTACCAACGGGTTAAGTATATAGGCTATAACTATTCCCACCAGAATAGGCGCCATTACCGACCAGATCTTGCCAAATACGTTTGCGAACGAGTCAAACCTGAACACAAACACCACGAACAGCACCGCTATCGCGATCACGATAAGGCAGTAGACCGCTATGGTAGTATATTTTTTATTCCACTCAATTTTCAAGCAAATTCCCCCCCAATTATCTTTATTGTATAGTTTATCATATTATAACCCTTATGTCAAGGATTTTTTGGTAAAATTTGAGTAAATATTTACGGTTTTTATATAAAGTGTTGATCTGAGCTGTTATGCTTTTAAGCTGTGTTGACTTGGAGATGTTTATAAATATTGACGAGGATTAAATGATTTAAAAAGAATTTCAAAATTCCGCCACCACTGCTCCGTTCGCTACGCTCACTTTGCAGCGCTGGCGGAACCGTGCAGCATTTGCCGTTAAGGCAAATGCGCACTTTTTGAAATTCTGATGCGGTGGAGATTTGTGGCTTGAATTTTTGCGTCCCTTAATGCATGGGCTTTTTTGTTGATATAATTTTTTAAATTTTTTTGAAAACATGCCCAACCTTTTGTTTTGGGGGAACACTATATATTTGAAAATGCTTCCGGAGGCTTTCAATATGGACAAGAAAACAGCGGACAAATACATTTACGAGTACAAGGACAGGATATTCGGCTACGCGCTGGATAAAATGAAAAACATCGATCAGGCGCAGGAGCTTGCCTCGGATATAATATGCGAGGTGTACTGCTCCTTCCTGCGGTCGGACGACATCGTGAACCTTGACGGCTATGTCTACCGTATCGCGCAGAACGTGCGGGCGAGGTATATCGACCGCCTTGTTACGGGCAGGCGCGTGGAAAGTATCAACGATATGGTGATACCCTACAACGATGAGCCGCGCCTTGAGGACGCCGAGGATATCGAGGCTCTGCGCCGCGAGATAGGCTATCTTTCCGACCGCCAGCGGCTGATCATCTATATGCACTACTACGATAATATGGCGGTGGCGGATATCGCGAAAAAGCTGCGTATCTCAGCGGGTACCGTAAAGTGGCATTTGTCCGACGCTCGAACAAGACTCAAGGAGGGTATAACTATGACAAACGAAATGAATTTAGGGATCAATCCCATAATATTTTTCGATATGGGACACAGCGGCAGCTCCGGCTCTACGGGAGATACCATGGATATGTTTGACACGCGGCTCAAGCAGAATATCGCCTACGCCTGCTACTGGGAGCCCAAAACGCTTGAGGAGATAGCCAGAACAGTGGGAGTGCCGCAGGCATACGTCGCGGACAATCTTGAAAAGCTGGTGGAATACGCCTATATCGACAGGCTGGACAACTCCAAAAATCCGAAATACAGAACCAATATGTATATCACCGACGACCGCAAGCCGTCCGCCGCCACCGGCTCGTCGGACAACAGGGCGGCGGAGCTGCTCTGCGAAAAATTCTTTCCGAAGATATTTGAGGAGCTTGAAGCAGACCCCGCGCACTGGGGCTTTTCCTGCGACGGCGACGATGTGAATTTCATAAAATACAGCCTTATTATGGCTTGCATTGAGAGACTGGGAACGCTTAACGACTGCGACGCATGGAAATACTGCGTTAAAAGACCCGACGGCGGCAATTTTATCGCCTTTGCCCATGTTACCGATGACAGAGAAGCCGCCAGGTTCGACGGCAGCGAAAATAGCCTGTACTGGAGCTGCGGCACGATGACCCGAAACAACTATGTCTATAATTCAGAGGATAACAGCTATACGTACACATATGAATCCGTTTCCTTAGACTGCCGCTTTACGGACAGGAAAGGCGGCTGGCGGGATAATCTCAGCAGCGATTGGGAGTCGCTTGCAAAGTTCATAAACGGCGGCAGGGACAGCCTTACCGTGGAGGAATACAAGCGCCTGCGCGACAAGGGATATGTGTATGAGGACAAGGCTCAGCCCGTTATTTTAAGGGTAAAGCTGAGTGACGGTGAAACGCTCGGCAGCTCTCTCGAACGTCTTATAGAAGAAAAGGCGATCATTCCGCAGGAAATAAAGCAGCTCTCAAAGCAGATGGACGAGGAAGCGTTTGCGGCGCTGAAAAATAATTACCCAGAGCATATGCACCCCGTGCTGAAAAACCTTACCTGCACCAATGTTATAGGCAGTCCGCAGATGGTTCCAAGAGTGGTGGAAAAGATGCTTGAAAAGGGCATGCTCAAGCCGCTTACCGATATTCAGCGCAAATCGGCGTTTTCGGTTTTGTGCCTGAAAGCGGAATAATAGGAGGTGCAGACAATGAAGAATCCCGACGAGCTCTGCGGGATATGGCATGGAAAAGACGCCTCGGCGGCAATAACCAAGAACTTTTCCATATTCTTTTTAAGACTTGAGCCCGAGCTTATAGCGGCAGTGCTCGATCATTCCGACTACGGAACGGTGGGAACCGTTTACGGCATAGGAAAGGGTTGGAACGCCAACTCGGTATACCGTATCATTGATACGGACAGCGGAAATATCCTATGCAATGACGAAAGCGATAAAAGGCTCAAGCTCCACGGGAACGATAAAGCCGAGTTTGACGGCAAGAGCGGGAAGCTGATCTATACGGCTTATAACGGCAGTCGTTTTGAGCTTACATCAGCGGAGAAATTTTATCCGGACTACTTTGTCAAGGATAAAAACGACGCTCACCTTTCCATAGCGGAAAAGATGGCAAAATGGAATATACTGTCCTGCTTTATATGCGAGGACGGGGCTTACAGCGTACATATAGATACCCTTAAATATTCGGCTTTTTTCGGGTTCAACGAAAAGGAAAAATTCCTTTACTGCCGAATAGGGCAGAACGGTTACTGCGAAAAGGGTTGGGCAATGCTTTCCACCACCTGTATCAGAATGAACGAAAGCAGAA
>CAZKJC010000026.1:0-15148 GCA_964552995.1 uncultured Ruminococcus sp. | reverse complement strand
AAAATTTCCTGCCTCTGCATTGTGTGGCGATAACTTTTTATTCAAGTTTTGTATACACGTTTGTAGAAAATACCGAAAAAAATTTAAATTTTTTGTATAAAATATTATTGAAAAAAAGGGGGAAATCTGTTATAATGAAAATGTTAATATTGGCGGCATTTAAATTAAATGATCATGCCGCTGCGATAAAGGAGAGGGTAAACAGATGTCTAAGTTGAGCAGAAAGTTGATTCTTACTATGCTGATCATGATCATAGTTATGGCGGTCGTGCTTGTTGCGACCTCGACGATCATGATGAAGAATCACAGTGATTCGGTCCTGTTGGATCAAGCGTCCTCCGGCATAAGGGTCCTTGAGTACAATGTTGAGGCAGAGATCACTCGCCTGGCGGCAATACATACGGCGTGGGCAGCCGCGGGTACCGGCGGAAACGCGATAGTGAACAAAGATTTCTCCAAAATCGACACGCGCTGGGAAGCACAGTCGACATCCGAGTATGATTATTGTGGTATTTTTGATGCGGAAGGTAATACAGTCTGGACAACTGCCAACTATAACCTTTCGCCTCTTAGTTCGGCGGACTTCCAGTCGGCTCTCAGCGGCAACAAGGTCTCGGGAATCTATGCGGATACGAATGTTCCCTTGTCCGCGATATGCATAGCTCCTACCAAGACCGTCGATGATGAGATCGTTGGCGTTACGGTTATAGGAATGGATCTTGCAAACACCGAATTTGTTGATGAGATCAAGGAGCGCACGGGTGCGGAAACGCAGATCAGCGCGGGAAGCGTACGCTACTCTACAACGATAGTAATAGACGGGAAGCGCGCTACGGGCGTAAGCATACCCGATGTCATCAAGCAGACATGTCTTGACAGGGAAGAGGTTTATATCGGTAAGGTAGCTATCGATGGACAGATGCACTATGTTGAATATAATCCCATCGAAGATATTTACGGCAAAGTTGTGGGAACATACTGCACAGCTTTCTCCTCTGCGCCTACCGATAAGGCTATCACTACGGTTATCATTATAACGGTAATTATTGCAGTCGTTATAACAGCCATAATGATATTCATGGTCGTTCTTTCAATGAGCAAGCAGATAGACAAGCCTCTCAGAGAAGCAGGCATTATTACCGACGCTATGTATCGCGGTCATCTGAGTGTTCCGGACAGCCAGTTCAATTTCGCGAATGATGAGATGGGCGAATTTGCCAGAAAGCTCACCGAAACAAAGCATACGCTCAATTCCTATGTACATGATATTTCCGAGGTACTAAATTATATGGCGGAGGGTGATTTCACCGAGTCCAGTTCCGTAAGCTATGTAGGAGACTTCGAGCCTATCGGCAAAGCGTTCAAGAAGATCGAGGACAACCTCTCCGGCATTATCGGAAGCGTAAACAACGCGGCTGACGATCTCTTCTCGGGCTTGGGTCAGATAGCGGACGGCGCACAGACTCTCGCGGAGGGTACCACGACTCAGGCAACCGCTGTTGACGAGCTGCAGACTACCATCAACGACATTTCCGTTCAGGTTGAGCGTACCGCTGACAGAGCGAGCGAGGCGGACGGTCTGTCCAAGAACAGCTCCGAGAAGATACTCCAGCAGAACAGCGAGACCGCTAAGATGATGGAGGCGATGGAGGAGATCAAGGAGAAAGCTAACGAGATACACAAGATCATCTCCACTATCGAGGACATTTCTTTCCAGACCAATATACTTGCTTTGAACGCGGCTATCGAGGCTGCGAGAGCGGGCGAAGCGGGCAAGGGCTTCGCGGTAGTTGCCGATGAGGTAAGAAACCTCGCCGCAAAGAGCGCGGAGGCAGCGGGCAGCACCAAGGCGCTTATTTCCGCAACGATAGACGCGGTAACCAAGGGAGCTCAGATCGCGGAGAGCAACGCGGACAGCATGAAGGAGGTCATGGAGATATTCGAAAAGACCACTGCTGTTATTTCCGAGATCACCGTTGCCGCAAAGACGCAGTCCGAGTCCGTAAAGCAGGTTACAGTCGGGATCAATCAGATATCCGAGGTCGTTCAGCAGAACTCCGCTACGGCAGAGGAATCTGCGGCGTCCTGCGAGGAGCTCAGCGGACACTCTCACATACTCAAGGATCAGGTTCAGAAGCTCAAAGTATAAAGCAATTAAATGCAGCGCGCCGCGGGTCAATGCCCGCGGCGTTTTCTGTTATAGTTTTCCCGCGCGGCAGTGGATCGCGCGGGAATCAGTATTATATTCCGTTCTGCTCCGCCGCGTAGGCTATTTCCTCGTCGGTATATCCGTCGTCGGCGAGCTCTTGCAGCATTTCCTCGCGGGAAAGCTCGTCGTGATACTCGACGTAGTACTCCAGCATTCCCGCCGCCTGCTCTTTCCAGTCCGCGCCGCAGTTATCCGCGCCGTAAAGAACCTCTTCCTCGGTAAATTCCGCGTTTTCCAGTTCGCGGATCATTTTTGCGCGGGAGTAGTGCGACCAGCCAAGCAGACTAATGGCTCTGTCAAGCGCTTTTTGCTTCCAGTCGGCGCCACGGCTGTCGATCTCCCGTGCCGCGTCCTCCTCGGAGTGCCCGCATAACCCCACCCAATAGATCATCTCCGAGCGGGAATAGCTCATTTCCAGGTAATTGTCCACACAGACCGTCAGTTGATTGTCCCAGTCAATACCGCAGTTATCCAGCGCGTAGTTCGCTTCCTCATCGGTGAACGCATATAGCGTCATGCTTTCAAAGGCGCTGTCGCGCGTCCTCCCGAGATCGGCATAGTATGGGATACGCAGCAGCGCCTGTTCGTTCCAGTCAACGACAAGATTTTCCATCGCGTAGGCGATCTCCGCCTCGGAATACCCTTTTCCCGCGAGCTCGTCCTCAACCTCCGACTTTGAGCAGCCTTTCCGATAGGTCTCGCCGTCCACCATCTTCTGCGCGTAGATCAGCGCCTGTTCATTCCAGTCAAAGTCAAGATTTTCTATGGCGTAGGCGATCTCTTCTTCGGTAAATTCATAGTATTCGAGCTTTTCCCGTATTTCGGGGGCAGCGTAGTTGTTTTCCACCATATCGAGCGCGCTAAGCAGAGCCTGCTCCTGCCAGTCCGCGCCGCAGTTGTCAGCGCCATAGATCGCTTGCTCCTCGGTAAAGTCGTCCCTCAGAAGCTCCTTTATAATGCCCGCGCGTGATAAATGCCAGCGCAGCTCGTATTTTGCCGACAGAACCGCCTGTTCGTTCCAGTCCGCGCCGCAGCCGTCGACTGCCGCGACCGCTTCTTCATGGGTGAAGCCGCTGTATTCCAGCGAATCTATCAAGTCGAGATAGGAGTACCCCATCTCGCTTTCAATTCTCTCTTTTGCATATCTCGCGGGCTGAGCTGCCCAGTCAACGTCAATATTGTCAGCCGCGTAGACCGCCTGCTCATGAGTAAACCCGTTCCAGCTCGCCTCCATATCCTCTATCAGCTCCGAATAGCTGTAAGCGCTCTCGTCGATCTCCTTCTGCGCGTAATTCAGCGCCAGTTCAAACCAGTCCGCGCCGCAGTTGTCCGCGGCATAGACCGCCTGCTCATGGGTGAAGAGTCTATACTCCTCCAGCTCCCGTACTATATAGTCATAGCCGCATTCATATATTTCAAGGATGGACAAGGCTTTGTTAAGCGCCTGCTCGTTCCAGTCCGCGCCGCAGTTTTCTACGGCGTCGACCGCCTCGTCATGCGAAAATCCCTCTTTTTCAAGATATCCCACCAGATCGTCGAAGGAGTAAGGTGAGTACTCCAGCCTTTCCAGCGCCACGGTGCGCGCGGTGCGTATCGCGCGGGTCTGCACAAACGGCTCGTCCTCAATATTCGAGCTTTCGGGCGTAGTATTCCTGTCGCACCCCGCAAGCAGCAGTGCGGCAAATATCACAGATAACGCGTAGATCTTTTTCATAATAATTACCTCATACAAAAAAGCGCGGAGCCATATTCGACCCCGCGCACCGTTTACTATTAAACGCCGAACCTTATCGTGTTTACCTTGACGCCCGGTCCCATAGTAGAGGAAACCGTGCAGCTCTTGATATACTGACCCTTTGCCGCCGCGGGCTTAGCCTTTGCGACCGCGTCCATCAGAGCGTTGAAGTTCTGCTCGAGCTTCTCTGCGCCAAAGGAAGCCTTGCCGATAGGGCAGTGGATAATGTTGGACTTGTCAAGGCGGTATTCGATCTTACCTGCCTTAGCCTCCTGAACCGCCTTAGCGACGTCGGGAGTAACCGTGCCCGCCTTGGGGTTAGGCATAAGACCTCTCGGACCGAGAACCTTACCGAGTCTGCCGACCACACCCATCATATCGGGTGTAGCGATAACTACCTCGAAATCCATCCAGCCGCCCTGGATCTTGGAAACGGTCTCATCGTCCGCGATGTAATCCGCACCCGCTTCCTTTGCGTCGTTAGCCTTTTCGGGCTTACAGAAAACCAGTGTTCTGATAGTTCTGCCGGTTCCGTTGGGCAGTACGACCGCGCCGCGAACCTGCTGATCCGCATGGCGCGAGTCAACGCCCAGACGGATATGCAGCTCAACTGTTTCGTCAAACTTAGCCTTTGCGGTCTTGCAAACCAGATCAAGAGCCTCGTTGGATTCATAAACCTTGGAAGAATCAACGAGCTTTACGCTGTCAACATACTTTTTACCGTGTTTCATTTAATATCCTCCTTGTGGTCTGACGGAAAAAATCCTCCCACTTCATCATTAGTTATTAGTCTACTACCTCTACGCCCATGGAGCGAGCCGTACCCGCGATCATAGACATTGCCGTTTCGATATTCGCCGCGTTAAGGTCGGGCATCTTCGTTTCCGCGATCTCCTGGACCTGCGCCTTGGTGATCTTCGCTACCTTTGTCTTGTTGGGAACGCCGGAGCCCTTCTCAACCTTGCAAGCCTTTTTGATAAGAACGCTTGCAGGCGGGGTCTTGGTGATGAACGTAAAGCTTCTGTCCGCGTAAACCGTGATAACTACGGGGATAATCAAGCCTGCCTTATCCTTTGTGCGCTCGTTGAATTCCTTTGTGAACGCCATGATGTTTACGCCGTGCTGACCCAGTGCGGGACCAACAGGGGGCGCAGGCGTAGCCTTGCCGGCAGGGATCTGTAATTTTATAAATCCTGTAACCTTTTGTGCCATTTTAATCAACCTCCATAAATTTCAAAGAAGAATTATAATTTTCGGATCGCGGTTATTTCCATTGTGGTGGGAGTAGCCTCGCCGAACATATTGTACACGTCCACAACGACGGTACCGTTGTCCGCGTCTATCTCCTTTACAACGCCCTCGAAGCCCTCGAGAACGCCCTGTCTGATAACAACCTTTTCTCCGATCTCAAAGGATACCGTGGTCTCCTTTGAACTGTGTTCAAGATTTCTGACCTCTTCTTCGCTGAGCGGGGTAGGCTTGCCCTCGGGACCCACAAAGCCCGTAACGCCTCTTGTGCTTCTGCAAAGCTGCCAGGATTCGTCGGTCTTTACCATCTTCACGAAAACATAGCCCGGGTAGACCTTTTCCTCCACCTCGACGACCTTTCCGCTGTCCTTGGTGACGGTTTTCTTGGTCGTGGGCACAGCCACGTCGGAGATCAGGTTCTGGAGATTTCTGTTCTCCACCACCTTCATAATATCCGTAGCGACCTTGTTTTCATATCCCGAATACGTGTGGAGTATATACCACTTTGCTTCTGAGTCAGCCATACTTACCCCCCGAATGTCATATGCCGAATACCAGCTTGTTCAGCAGAGTGAACAGTGAATCTATCCCGAAGATGAATATACCCGCCAGACCGCATACTATCAGTACGACGACCGTATTGTGCGTGGTCTCCTTCGGAGTAGGCCATACTACCTTCTTGAACTCGGACTTCGCGTCCTTGAAAAACTTTGCTATCGAACGCTTTGGCTTCTTGTCCTTGGACTTTTTCGCCTTATCGTCCTTTGCCTTTGCCTTGGATTTTACGTCCCCGGCATTTTCTGAATCAAGAGCGGCTTTTTTGATGTCATTATCTTTCGCCATACTAGCTCCTCCCGATTACTTAGTTTCCTTATGAAGAGTATGCTTTTTGCAGAACCTGCAGTACTTGTTCATTTCAAGTCTGTCGGGGTCATTCTTCTTATTCTTCATGGTGTTGTAGTTGCGCTGTTTGCATTCTGTACACGCCAGAGTGATCTTAACTCTCATTTCGGCACCTCCTAAATATTTATTGCCTCCCTCAGCCGCGGAATTGCGGATTTAACGGGGAAATCCCTTGTACAAAAAAAGCACAAAAAAATATACCCCATTCGAGGTATCTCTATTTTACCATATTTATCTCCCTTTGTCAAGGGGTTTTTCAATATTTTTTTGCTAAAAAGTCAGCCACATACCGCCCACGCACTAAAGGGGTGCAAAAAACCGCTCCGCAAATTTCCACCGCATTAAAGGGGCGCACAAAACCAAGCCACAAAACGCCCACGCATCTGAATTTCAAAAAGTGCGCATTTGCCGAAGGGCAAATGCTGCACGGTTTCCTCCAGACATGCGCAGCGAGCGAACGAAGTGAGAGCGCGGAGTATGGCTGGAGGAAATTTTGAAATTCTTTTTAAATAATTTGCCCCTCGTCAACATAACTTAACCGCATAACAGCTTTGATCAACAATTTATTAAAGCAGAAAGCGCGGCTTGCGGGAAATTCATGCGTGGGAAATTTGTGGATTTCCGTTTTAAGCGCCTTTGATCGCTTATTTTAAGGCTGATTTAATCCGCAAGCGCCTTTTTAATAGCCGCCATAAGCTCCTCATATGTCTCAAACGCGGGAAGCTCGGGGTTGTCCTTCTTGATCTGCTCGGTGCTCTTGAACAGGAAGCCCGCCTTGCTCGCCTTTATCATACCGAGATCGTTGTAGCTGTCGCCGCTCGCGATCGTATCATACCCGATCGACTGGAGCGCCTTTACGGTTGTGAGCTTGGAGTTCTCTATCCTCATCTTGAAGCCCGTTATCTCGCCGCTCGGAGCTACCTCAAGAGAGTTGCAGAAGATCGTCGGCATACCCAGCTTTTTCATCAGCGGGCCCGCAAACTGCGAGAACGTATCACTGATAATAATGACCTGGCACAGCCCGCGCAGCTCGTCGAGAAACTCCTTAGCGCCCGGCATAGGGTCGATCTTCGCGATAGTGTCCTGTATCTCCTTAAGCCCCAGACCGTGCTCCTTAAGTATGCCGAGCCGCCAGTTCATCAGCTTGTTGTAGTCCGGCTCGTCGCGCGTAGTCCTCTTAAGCTCGGGGATACCGCTCGCCTCCGCGAAAGCGATCCATATCTCCGGCACCAGTACTCCCTCCAGATCAAGGCAGGTAATATACATAATAATGTCCTCCGTACAGTTGTTTAGTAGTTGGCGGCAAGTCGAGCCGCTAAATCCACAGATAATGGCAACACCGCACAAAGACCGCGCTGCGCGCTTTGTACGGCACTTGCTTGCATATTTTCCGTCATCTTGCACAAGTTCTCCTTGGCGGGCGTCAGCCCGCCGGCGTCAAACTTGTACAATCTGACGAAAAATCTGTCGGCGCAATTGCCGCACAATCTTTGTGTGGTATTGCCATTATAACATACTTTTTCCGTTTTGTCAACATTTGATATTTATATTCCGCCGCGAAGCAGCATCATTAACTGTCAACTATACGCTGTCCACTGTCAACTGCCATCACTCCGCGCCGCGGAAATACAGCCCGCGAGTGAGCTTTCCGTCGGGCTTTCGGTTATTTTTATACATATCCAACACTGCCTTAACATCGGTTTCGTCGGTGAATTTCAGTACGGCGAAATCAAATGCGGCAAGTGTCTGCGGGCGGTCGCTTAAAATAAGCGTATCGGGATTGAGCAGCTCCACGCTGTTCCCGCCGCACAGAATCGGCATTTTGTTGCCCCTGCGGTCGGTAATGCTCTCGCCGCACACTTCGTGTTTGCCGTCATAGCCCGTGCCGCCTCTTCCGCAGGGAGCGCCGTCCGCTATCGGGCAGCGCCGCAGAGCCATCAGCGGAAGTCTGCCGTAGGCGAGTATCCCCAGGGGAATCTTGCCGCGTATCTGCGAGAGCTGCGCCGCCGTTCCCTCAAAGGAAAGTATCGCGTCCGAGAAGCCGAATTTCCCGCAGACCTCGACGGAAAGGCTGTTCAGCAGGTTCATGCGGTAACCCCCGAGGACTTCAAATCCGCACTCCCTCAAAAGCCGCGCGTGAGCCAACGTCTGCGCCATACCTCTGCGGAATCCCGCGCGGTTAAGCGCTTGCAGTCGCTCCCGCACCCCGTCCTCACAGTCGGCGAGGAAAAGCGGCGGGATAACCGCGATCCTGTCATCGGGAGCATTGAGGATATTCATCGGCGCGTAGACGATCTCAAAATCAAGCTCCAGCGCCTGCGCAAGCTGCTCCGCGCTGTACACCTCCGCGCGGTAAACGTTTTTGGCGGGATCGTGGCGTTCGGGGAGCGGGGGATCATACTTATTTATAATATATACGGGAGTATTTCTCCGCTCCACCTCCGCGGAAAGCCGCCCACAAAGCTCCCGCCTTAGCGAGTTGAGCGCCGCCGCGGGAACATACAAGCCCTCGCTTACCTCGGCGGTGATATTTCCCGCCTTGAATTGAGTGCTGCCCAGCTTCGCCATGCGCGCGCATACGCTTTCGGCGGTGGCGGGAGCGCTCTGCGCGATCTGCGGCGGCTCTCCCTCGGCGTTCACCGTGATATCTCCGAGCTTTGCCGAAGCGGTAAGCCCGTCGGGTGTGACCGTCGTGCGGATATCCACCGTGAACCGCGGCAGCTCGTCCTTATAAAGCGCTTTGATACCGTTCAGCGCCCGCGCGGAGCTTTCCACGTCCTCTTTCCCGCGGATACCCTGCATATCCCGCATATTCCCGCTGAAATAGCCCTCGGTAAGCCCGCCGCGTGAAAAGATATCCCTTAAGCGTTCCGCATCAAATTCCTCGCCGTTGACCGATTTATAGCAAGCGTCCACCGCGCATGCGACATATTCGGGGCGCTTCATTCTGCCCTCGATCTTATAGGAGGCTACCCCCATCTCCCCGAATTGCGGCAAATGCCCGATAAGCGAGCTGTCCTTAAGAGAAAGCACATTATGCCTGCCGCCGAATGAGAAATCCAGGCGGCAGGGCTGGGCGCAAAGACCGCGGTTGCCGCTTCTCCCGCCGAAAAGGCTGCTCATATAGCATTGTCCGCTTATGCAGACGCACAAAGCGCCGTGCACGAAAATTTCGGTTTCGATGGGGGAGCTTTCGGTGATCCTCCCGATCTGCTCCGCGGAAAGCTCCCGCCCGAGCACCACCCGCGAGAACCCCAGCTCCGCCGCCGCCCTAGCGCCCTCGGCACTGTTTAGGGTCATCTGCGTGGAGGCGTGCCGCGGCATCTGCGGGCATATCCTCTCCGCCAGAGCCGCCGCTCCGAGGTCTTGGATAATAAGCCCGTCCGCGCCGCATTCCGCCGCCGCTGCGATACACTCCGCAAGCTCCGTCAGCTCGCTGTCGTACACCAGCGTGTTCAGCGCGGCATAGAGCTTCACGCCCCTTTTGTGGCATTCCCGACAAGCCTCTTTAAGCTCTTCGGCGGAAAAATTTTCGGCGTTTTTACGCGCCGAAAACTTCTTCATTCCAACATAAACCGCGTCCGCACCGCAGTTGAGCGCCGCCGAAAGGCTCTCAAGACCGCCGCACGGGGCTAAAATCTCGTTCATAATGTAAGCTGACCGTCCTCTAATATCTCGTTTATCTGCTTTTCAAGCGAGGTGTTGGTTTTTTGCAGCTCGCTGTTTTTCGCGGTGAGCTCGTCGATCTGCTTGCGAAGCTCGGCGATCGTGTTTTCGTTTTCCTGTGCCGTTTCGCTGCCCGCCTTTAACGCCGCGTTCTCGCTCTCCATCTGCGAGTAGCTCACCATAAGCTCGTCATACTTCCTTGCGCTTTCCTCCAGCAGGCTGTTTTCCTCCTTGAGCTGGGTGACAGCGCCCTCGGACACGGCGAGCTTTTCCGAAAGCTCCTTTACCTTTGCGGAGCCGTCCTGCTTTTTCAGCTCCTCCACTTGCTTGGAAAGCTCGCTGTTCTGCGTCCTGAGTTCGTCAAGCTGCCTGCGCGAGCCCTCGGCGGCGCTTTTTTCGGCTTCCTTTATTTTCTTGGTGAGCTGTTCGTTTTCCTCTTTCATGGCGATGACCTGCACCGCCTGGGTCTTGAGCTCGTCGATCTGACGCTCCAGCTCGGCGGCTCTGTTCTGCTGCTTGTCCAGCATTTCGGCGCTGTCCTTGAGCGCCGCCGCAAGACGGCCGTTTTTCTCCTCCAGCTCCTCCGTCAGCTTAAGCGATACCTCTAAGTCGCGCTTTGCGGTATCGCCCTCCGCCGCCTTTGCCTCCGATACCTTAAGCGCGCCGGCAAGCTGCTGTATCTCGCCCTCCAGCTTCTCGTACTTCTTTTTAAGCTCCGCCAGCTCGGCGCTTTCCTTTTTCAGCGCGGAGTGCTCCGCCACAGCGGCTTTTGCGGACTCCTCGCCCTTTTCAAGCTCAGTTATCCGAGCCTGAGCCTGCGCCAGCTTAGCCCTGAACTCCGAGATATCTCCCGCGTAATTGAGCGCCGTAAGCACGGCCGCGTCCGCCTTTTCACGGGAATCGTCGGCGCTGCAGAACTCCTTTATACATCTTTCGACCGCGGCGGCGTCCTCCATGAGCTGCCTTACATTATCCGTAATAAGCCGATAGCTCTTACCGCATATCGCGACCGTTATTTTTTCGTTAAGCATTTCAAGCATTCCTTTCGACTGTAAATATGCGGGACAGCGCCGCGTTCAGCGCGGCATTGCCCGACATTTTCACGATACTACCTATATTATATAATACTTTGCATTTCTTTTCAAGTGTTTTTTGAAAATAAATTAAAATGTTAAGAAACAGCTCCGCCGTAGCGCATTATAATACGGTCGAGGTCGCGCGGACAAGGGGCTGTGCTGCGGTGGAAATGGGTTGATCTTGGCTGGTATGCTTTTAAGTTGTGTTGACGAGGAGCTGTTAATATATGTTGACGAGAATTAAATGATTTAAATGAGAATTTCAAAATTTCCGCCAGCCATACTCCGCTCGCTCACTTCGTTCGTTCGCTGCGCATGTCTGGCGGAAACCGTGCAGCATTTGCCATTAAGGCAAATGCGCACTTTTTGAAATTCTGATGCGGGGGCGTTATACTGTTCGTGGCGGTGTGCCCCTTTATGCGGTGGCTTTTTGTTGCATAATTTTGTGTGCCGCTTTGCTGCGTGTGCGCTTTGCGGATTTTAGCTTTACATTCCTTTGTTCCGCGTATAAATCCCGCTCTGATTCAAATCCTAGTAATATTGCCTAAATTGACGCCGCGATTCTTGCTTTACTTTGTGAACTTTTTTCCGAAAAAACGCTTGACTTTTTGCTCAAAAAATGATAAATTATATTTAGCACTCAAAGGCACAGAGTGCTAAACCGACAAAAAGAAGGGTTCTGACATAAAGCGCTGTTCAAAAAAGGGTGATCAACCGTGGAAACGATGGGCATGATGGACGCGAGGTCAAATAAAATACTCGCGGCGATCGTCGACGAATATATAAAAACAGGCGAGCCCGTCGGGTCGAAGGCGCTGGCTTTGCGGGAGGATATTTCCGTTTCCTCCGCCACCATACGCAACACCATGGCGGCGCTGGAGCAGGCGGGATATTTAAGCCACCCGCACACCTCCGCGGGGCGCGTTCCCACCTTTACGGGTTTTCGCTACTACATCGAAAACCTTATGAACCCCGAGCCGATAAATCCCGACGAGATAACCGCGATAAACAGGCTGCTGGGCGGCGGCGCGGCTACCGACGAGGCAATAATAGAAAACGCCTCGACGGCGCTTGCCGAAATAACCAAATGCGCGACCTTTTCCACCAACCACGTTTCAAAATTCTCGGTGATATCAAAGGTCGACGTCATTCCGACGGGAAAGCGGCTGTATGTGCTGCTGCTGATAGCCTCCAACGGCTCAATAAAAAATAAGGTCTGCCGAATGGAATTCGACCTCACAAACGAGCAGATGGCGGATTTTATCGGGTTTCTTAACGAGCACCTGCGCGGTGTGAATCTCGAAACCATGTCCGAGGAATATATAGAACAGCTCGCGGGCGCTTTGGGAGGATATATGCTCTCGCTTGCGCCGCTGCTTCACGCGGTGTATGAGCTGTCCGAGGAGATGATGAGGGACAGCGTGGAGGTAAAGGGCGAGGCGAATCTTCTTGCCAGCGGCGAGATACCTATGACGGACGTGCTGCGGTTCATGGAGAAGAAAAGCGAGATATCCGCAATGCTGGACGACGCGCTGTCGGGAATAAGCGTCCGCTTCGGCGCGGAGAGCGATACCTTTGCGATATCAAATTCCACGCTGCTGAGCGCGAGCTATTACAAGGACGGCAAGCCCGCGGGAACGATAGGTATCATCGGTCCCATGCGGCTGGATTACCGAAAGGTTATCCCATATATTGAATATCTGAGCAACAAGGTAACTCACCTTCTTTCCGAAGAGGGAGACGAGCTTTTGCGGATAGAAAGAGAGGACGACGATGACGATGAATGACGAGGAGCTTGAGCGGCTTTCCGAGCCCGAGGAGCTCTCCGAAACGGAGCAGACCGATGTGACCGAAGAGCCGGCGGAGGAGATTCCCGAGGTCGAGGTCGAAGAAAGCCCCGAGGAAAAGCATGCCGCCGAGATCGCGGTGCTTAAGGATCAGCTTCTGAGGACGATGGCGGAATATGACAATTTCCGCAAGCGGACGGTAAGGGAAAAGGAGGCGCTTAGGTCGGATATAATCACGAATGTGACTTCGGATTTCCTGCCGGTCATGGACAATCTCATACGGGCGCTTGACGCTCCCTGCACGGACGAGAATTACAAGAGCGGCGTGCAGATGATCTACGACAGCTTTATGGAAACTCTTAAGAAGCTGGGAGTTGAGGAGATCGAGAGCGACGGCGCGGTGTTCGATCCCGCTTTGCACCAGGCGGTGCAGCGCGTGGACGATGACAGCCTGGAAAGCGGAACGATTGCGAAAACCTTCGCCAAGGGCTACAAAATAAATGATAAGGTCGTCAGATTTGCCATGGTGGCGGTGGTAAATTAAAGGTGCATAACGCCCACGCAGGAATTTTCCGCAAGCCGCCGTGGAAGCGTAACGGAGCGAAGCGGAGTGGAGCTTTCGCGGCGAGCTAGTGAACTCAACCGCGAAGCGGTTGAGTTCACGGTGCGGAAAATTCACATTTAAATCAGTCGCAAATAGCAACACTTTAACCGCGCAGCAAAGCAACGTCCGCACAGAGCAACGCAAAGCCCACGCAGTAAAATTTTCCGCGAGAGCCCGTGAAAGCGCAGCGAAGCGGAGCTTTTGCGGACGGGTCGCGGAAAAATTTTTTGAATAATTCGGGGCGCGGAAAATTTTTTAAAATAAGGGGTAATTATGGCTAAGACCATTCTGGTATTTGATTTCGGCGCGTCGAGCGCCAGAGCGATGCGCTGCACTTTTGAGGAGGGCAGGCTGTTCCTTGAGGAGGTGCACCGCTTCGCGAATACTCCCATAAACGAGATGGGACATCTGCGGTGGGATATAGCGGAGCTTTTCGAGCAGATGAAGATAGGGATAAGCTTCGCCATGTTCAACGGCGGCTTTGACGCGATAAGTATAGATACGTGGGGCGTGGATTTCGCGCTTATCGGACGGGACGGCGAAATGCTGGAAAATCCCGTGCACTACCGCGACAGCCGCACGGACGGTATAATGGAGGAGATGGCGGAGGTGCTGCCCGCCGAGGCGCTGTTCATGCAGACCGGAGTGCAGCCGCAGAGCATAAACACGATATATCAGCTGGCATATATAGTGCGCCGCGAGCGCAACACGCTTTTCCGCGCGGAGCGCCTGCTTATGATGCCCGATCTGTTCGCGTATTTTCTCACGGGAGAGTGCCGCAACGAATACACCGAAGCCACCACCTCGCAGCTTATCGACCAGAAGTCCAAGGGCTGGAATCTTAAGATAATCGAGAGCCTGGGGCTGCCAAAGCGGATATTCTGCCCGATAATACGCCCGGGCGAGGTCTACGGGAGCCTTAAGGACGAGCTGGCAGACGAGTTCCGCTGCGAGAATGTTCCAGTAATAGCCTGTCCGTCCCACGACACCGCCTCGGCGGTGCTCGCCGTACCGAGCGAGCAGGAGCATTTCGTGTTTATAAGCTGCGGCACCTGGGCGCTGTTCGGAACGGAGCTCAAACGCCCCATAGTTACCAAAGAGGCTATGGAGATGGGGCTGTCGAACGAGGGCGGCTACGGCGATACCGCAATACTGCTCAAAAATATAATGGGGCTGTGGCTTGTCCAGGAGTGCCGCCGCTACTACAACAAGGACGGCATGGACTACTCCTTTGCGTTTCTCGAGCAGGAGGCGCGCGGCGCGAAGCCCTTTGTCAGCTTCATCGACCCCAACGATCACTCCTTTGTCGCGCCGGACGATATGCCGATAAAAATTCAGGAGTACTGCCGCAGGACGGGTCAGCCCGTTCCCGAAAGCATGGGCGAGATACTCCGCTGCATTTACCAGAGCCTTGCCTGCGAGTTCGCGATAACTCTTGACAGCATTTCCGCGATAACGGGTGAAAAATACGACAAAATACATATGATAGGCGGCGGCACAAAGGATAAGCTGCTGTGCGAGCTAACCGCAGGCTGCTGCGGCATACCCGCCGTGGCAGGTCCAACCGAGGCGACCGCGCTCGGAAACGGCATAGCCTCGCTTATCGCTCTCGGCGAGATAGAGAGCGTCGCGGCGGCACGGCGCGTTATCATCGACTCGGGTCTGACCCACACATTTGAACCGACAGAGCATGAGAAGTGGCTCGAAGCGCTCAAAAAGTACAGAGAGATCACCTCAAAATAATAAATCGAAAAAATGCATATTCGGTTCAGCTAAATAATTATAGATCCCGCCGCGGTTTGTTTCGCGGCGGGATATACTTTTTGCGTTTTTGTTATGTTGATCCGGACCGTGATGCGGTTAAGTTATGTTGACGAGGAGTAAATGATTTAAAAGAATTTCCCGCACCGCACACTCAAC
>CAZKJC010000025.1:15039-15376 GCA_964552995.1 uncultured Ruminococcus sp. | reverse complement strand
AGCGAATGACCGAGGATCGCTTGCGGGAATTTTGAAATTCTTTTAAATAATTTGCTCCTCGTCAGCAAAACTTAACCGCATTACAGCTCCTCGTCATCATAACTTAAAAAATATTTTTATCATATTTTCACAAAAATAACCTTGAAAAATAAATCGTTATGTGGTATAATGAATACAAGGCAAAGGAGCGTCCGAAATAATTCTCAGAATGCGCGATAATGTGGCAGCGCGCGGCGGGACGACGTGCCAATTTACCAGTGTGCGCTATGTGGCGGCGCGGCTGAAAGGAGTTTTTACTATGAGTTTCTTAGACGACGTATTTAACACTACCAAGAAT
>CAZKJC010000025.1:0-15029 GCA_964552995.1 uncultured Ruminococcus sp. | reverse complement strand
AGGCAAAAAGACCGACGTTGCGGTACAGGTCTCCAAGCTGAAGATCAAGGAGGCACAGGTCAACAGCGATATCAAGGCGAAATTCGAGAAGCTGGGCGCGCTGATCTATCAGATGAAAAAGACCGACGAGAAGGACAATGAGGCTTTCGACGCGATCGTGGCGGAGCTTGACGAGTGCTACGTGAAGCTCGACGAGATCGGCGAGAAGATCGACGAGTATAAGAACGAGGTCTCCTGCCCCGAGTGCGGCGTGAAATCCAAGAGGGATAACAATTATTGTCCGAATTGCGGCGCAAAGCTGCCCGAGCGTCCCGTTGAGCCGGAGGTCGAGGAAGCCGCGGACGCTTCCGAAGTCGAGACCGAAGCGGAGATCGCAGAGGATAAGGGCGAGGAATAATTAAAAGAAAGCCGCGGCGCGGGGACGGTCGGAGCTGTCCCCAGCGCGGCGGTTGATTTTTGAGTTTATTTGAAAGGACAGATCCGAATATGGCTGAGCTTAGATGGAATCCGTTGATCAACGACTGGGTGATGATAGCCTCGCACAGGCAGAACCGCCCGCAGATGCCCAAGGACTGGTGTCCGTTCTGCCCGAGCGGCGGAAAGGTGCCGGATTACGAGGTGCTGGAGTACGATAATGATTTCCCCGCGCTTTCGCAGACCCCGCCCCAGCCCGACGATGTGGCGAACGACTTTTTCAAGGTAGCTCCCGCTTACGGAAAATGCGAGGTAATACTCTATTCTCCAGAGCATACCAAAACACTCAAGGAGCTTCCACACAGCCACGTTGAAAAGCTGGTGAACCTGTGGTGCGAGCGGTTTGACGCGCTGAAGGCGGACGAGAAGATAAAGTTCGTATTTATTTTCGAGAACCGCGGCGACGTAGTAGGAGTTACCATGCCCCACCCGCACGGTCAGATATACGGATACAGCTTTATCCCGAAGAAGCTCCAGCTTGAGGACGAAGCCTACCGCAAAAGTATAGACGAAAAGGGCAAGTGCCTGTGCTGCGATATGCTGGAGCACGAAACAGCTGACGGGCGCAGAGTTATCTTTGAGAACGACAGCTTTACGGTGTTCCTGCCGTTTTTCTGCGAATATCCTTACGGTATCTATATAATGGCAAAGCGGCATGTTCAGTACATTTCCGAGCTCAGCGAAAAGGAGCGCTCCGACCTTGCGGATATCGTCCGCAAGAGCGCGGGAACTCTCGACAGCCTGTTCGGGTACAATTTCCCCTATATGATGTGTATGTACAACGCGCCCGTGAACAGCGGCGACGTGTCGCACCATCATTTCCACATTGCTTTCTACCCGCCTATGAGAAGCGCGGAGAAGCAGAAATTCAACGCTTCCAGCGAGACAGGCGCGTGGGCGCACTGCAATCCCACCGCTCCCGAGGCTACCGCGCAGGAGCTTAGGGAAGCGTACAAGCGTTTTATGGAGAGCGACAAGTAAGCTAAATCAAGGGTCTGTCGGTTAGATTCGATGATGATCGGGTCTGACCGACTTTTTTGAATAACGGTATGAAATGAGATTGAGGGACAGACGCGAGGGGGTGCTCCATAGCTTTCTCAACGCAATATTGACGCAGGAAAGCGGTGTCCGCCGAGAGCAACGCCCTGCCCACGCAGGAAAATTTTCTGCAAGAGCCCGCGAAAGCGGAGCAAAGTTTTGCGCAAAACTTGCGGAGTTTTTGCGGGCGGGTCGCGAAAAATTTTTTTAAAATAAGGAGAAAAAATGAATATCTGGGACGAACTTTATGAGGCGGCAAAAGCCGTACAGAACGACAGAAAAATCTCCGACTATGTGGAGGCGGGCTGCGTAGCAGCAGCCGTGCTGTCCGCTTCGGGGAAGATATACACGGGAGTTAGTATTGATACCTGCTCGACATTGGGAATTTGCGCGGAGCGGAACGCTATCTTCAATATGATAACCAACGGCGAGAACGAGATTACAAAGGTGCTGGCGATAATGCCCGACGGCAGCTCGGGCGCTCCCTGCGGCGCATGCCGCGAGCTTATGGTGCAGCTTATGCCCCAAAAGTACAAGGATATCGAGATCATGATTGACTATGAAAATATGAGGACTGTAACGCTGGGGGAGATCACGCCCGAGTGGTGGATAAAATGATCGGCAGCGAGCGCGCAAAAAAGCGGGAGCATTACGCGCGGCTTGAAATATCCGCGGAGGACTCCGAGGAGCTGCACGAAATAACCCTCACCTATATCAAGGTGTTGTCGGGGTACGGCGCGTGGGATTTTGAAATGAAGTCCCCCGACAGCAAAACGAACGTTGTTATTTTTCAATATAACGGCGGAGTGTCCGCTGTTGACGCGATATCAAAGCTGCCGCGCTTCAACTGCGAATACAGCGTAAGAACAGATTGGAACTATATGGTGAAAATGTAATACTTATTTGTGGAGGATAATACTATGAAAATCGGAAAAATTTTAGCTGTAGCTCCGATAATATTGGCTGTAACGGTTCTTGCGGTTATTGCCGTAAACGCTTCGGCAGACCCTGTTTCGGGGGAATGCGGCGCGCTTTCGGCTTGGCTTGAGGAGCGCGGGGTAGAGGTGGATAGCTGTGAATATTACGCGGATACCGACAAATTAAGGGTCACTTTTATATCCGATACGGACACCGAGCTTATCGCCGCCGACGATATAAGCGGTATAAGGAGCGCGAGAAACTGCGTTCGTTACGAAATCAGCGCATTAAAAACGCTTTCGGGCGCGGCGGGATATAATGAGGTCATAATAAACGCCGACGGAAAGGTGCTGCGTGATTTTGATTTTGAGCTGCATGCTGTTCCGCCATTTCCCGAGTGCGCGGAGCTGAGGGAAAATATTCCCCTTTCCGCCGATATTGAGGATCTGCGCGGCAGCTTGATGTCGGAATATCCCAATATTACGCTGAATACGATATATAATGAAAATATCGGCACAACGCTTCAAATGTCGCTGGCTTATGATAACATGGATTTTGACTCTATCAATCAAAATATCGCCGATATAATGAGATATGTTGACAAATATAATCTGGACAGCGCCGCGGTACAGCAGACCGAGATCACTGTATACGCATGCAGCGAAAAGGTTCTGTTCAGCAGCTCCGACCTTGTGTACAGAGATTTTCTGTGGTGGCAGACCCCGCAGATGACCGAAGTCTGGACGCATTATTAAAAAAGTGTAATAGCTAACCATACCCGTGGGGATTATCCCTGCGGGTATTTGCTTCTAAGTTATGTTGACGATAAGCAAATGATTTAAAAGAATTTCAAAATTCCCGCAAGCACGTTCCGCTCACTGCGTTCGCTTCACGCGATTGCGGGAACCGGTCAGAATTTTCTTCGAAAATTCTGACGCTTTTTGAAATTCGGATGCGGCAATATTATGTTGCTCTTGGTTTATAAATATTTTTTTCAAAAAACCATTGCAAAAAACCGCATAATATGTTATAATCACTATAACTGTGGGAATAGAATATCCGCAGAATATATCCGCAGGGAAAACGCGCCGAATCATAAAGACGCGCCTGTGAGAGAATGAAAGGCGTGATGGTAGGGTTGGAGAAAAAGCTTTCTCTGTATGGCTTTAACAACCTCACAAAGACACTTAGCTTCAACATTTATGATGTGTGCTATGCAAAAAGTGAGAGGGAGCAGCGGGATTATATCGCTTACATTGACGAGCAGTATAACTCCGAAAGACTTACAGGAATACTCTGCGATGTTACCGCGAAAATCGGCGCGACGGTCCTGAACATTTCCAAGCAGGACTATGAGCCGCAGGGGGCTTCCGTAAACGTTCTCTTTGCGGAGGGTCATGTCGATCCCTCCCATATTGACGAATCCTGCAACGGGGGCAGGGGGCTGTTTCAGGACAGCTTCGGAAATACTGTCCACGCACATCTTGACAAGAGTCATATAACGGTGCATACCTTCCCCGAGTATCACCCCGATAAGGCTATTTCCACGTTCAGAGTGGATATCGACGTGGCTACCTGCGGCGAGATATCTCCGCTGAACACGCTGGATTATCTTATCGGCAGCTTTGACTCGGATATAATCACTATCGACTATCGCGTGCGCGGATTTACGCGGGACGTGTCGGGCAGAAAGTGCTTTATGGATAATCCCATGACTTCTATACAGGACTATATCGACCCGAACACTCTGACCCGCTACGACGCGATAGACGTCAACGTATATCAATCCAATATTTTCCACACCAAAATGCTGATAAAGGAGATCGAGCTGCAAAACTACCTGTTCAACGCGGACGTGTACGAGATACACCCGCAGGAGCGGCTTGAGATAACCAACAGCCTGCGCCGCGAGATGATAGAGATATTCAGCGGCATGAACATCTATTGAATAATGGATAATTGACAATTGATAATGGATAATTAAGGTACGCCGCCCGAGGCGGCGATTATAATATGTCGGTGAAGCCGACACCATAATTATCAATTATCAATTGTACATTTTCAATTGTAAGGTGGTGTGGGATATGAATTTTGATCAGAGCTGCGCTCCGCTGTATGAGGCAATGCGCGAGCACAGGCTCAACCGCGTCGTACCCTTTGACGTTCCCGGGCATAAGGGCGGGCGCGGAAACAAAACGCTTACGGAATTTCTCGGGGAGAGCTGTCTGAAAAACGACGTGAACTCCATGAAGCCGCTGGACAATCTATGCCACCCCGTTTCGGTGATAAAGCGGGCGCAGGAGCTTGCCGCGGACGCTTTCGGGGCGGAAAACGCGATATTTATAGTAAACGGAGCGACCGGCGCGGTGCAGGCGATGATAATGTCCCTGTGCAAGGCGGGAGATAAGATAATTTTGCCGCGGAACGTACACAGAAGCGCCATCAACGCGCTGGTAGTGTGCGGCGCGGTTCCCGTTTATGTGAACCCGGGCGTGAACGGAGAGCTTGGCATACCGCTGGGAATGACCCCCGCGGAGGTGGAGGCGGCTATTATCGCCAATCCCGACGCCAAGGCGGTGCTGGTGAACAATCCCACCTATTACGGGATATGCTCCGACCTGAAAAAAATCGTTGAGATCGCGCACGGGCACGGTCTTAAGGTGCTGTGCGACGAGGCTCACGGAACGCATTTCTATTTCGGAGATGGTCTGCCCGTGTCGGGTATGGCGGCGGGCGCGGATATGGCGGCGGTGTCGGTGCATAAAACGGGCGGTTCGCTTACGCAGAGCGCCCTGCTTCTGCTTGGAAAGGGGATCAATCCCGACTATGTAAGGCAGATAATCAATCTGACCCAGACCACCAGCGCGAGCTATCTGCTGATGGCTTCGCTTGACCTGGCGCGGCAGAATCTCGCGCTTAACGGAAAGGAATTTTACGCCAAGACCGTTGAGTATGTCAACTACGCGCGCGGCGAGATAAACGCGGCGGGCGGCTACTACGCTTTCGGAAAGGAGCTTTGCGACGGCGGGGCTTTCTACGATTTTGACAGCACAAAGCTGTCTGTCCACACGCGGGCTATGGGGCTGGCGGGTATAGAGGTCTACGACCTGCTCCGCGACGAATACGGCATTCAGATAGAGTTCGGGGATATCGGAAATATCCTCGCCATAATAACGGGCGGGGACAGGGCGCTGGAGATCGAGCGGCTGCTTTCCGCGCTGTCGGAGATAAAGCGGCTGTACGGGCGCTCTCCCGTGGGACTGTACGATCATGAATATATAAATCCCACCGTGGATATGCCCCCCCAGGCGGCATTCTACGCCGAGCGGGAAACTCTCCCTATAGAAAAAACCGCGGGGAGAATTTGCAGCGAGTTCGTTATGTGCTATCCCCCGGGTATCCCTATTTTAGCCCCGGGAGAGCGTATTACCGCGGATATTCTGGAATATATTGCTTTCGCGAAGGAAAAGGGCTGCTCGCTTACGGGCTGCCGCGATATGATGGTGGAGTATCTGGACGTTGTGAAATAATGTCACATATAATTTTTGGGAGAGTTGATTATGGAAAATTTTACAAGTCAGTGGGACGATTATTCTGAGGACTTCAATCGGAAGCTGGTATATGAATGCGGCGGCGACTGGAAAAAGCTCGACGCGGACGAGCAGGAGATAGCCGCGCTGTGGAAGCTGGTAGTCGACGTAAACAACGGCGGGTTTATACAGTTTTTCTGTAATTGGGGCTATGAGTGCTACTGGTACGCAATGAGAGGTATTCAGCGGATAGGGTGCGACAGTCTGCTGCAGCTGCTCCACAATACTTATATGAATGTTCTTGACAAGTTCAGGGAGGACAGCCGGCTCACCTATTATTCGGATATCTATCAATATCTCACCGAGGAGGACGAGGATATACTGCGCGATACGGATATCGAGTTCTGGGAAAATGAGGGCGAGGCGCTCTGCAAAAGGGCTTACGAGTTTTATCACGGAGAGCTTAAGAAATCGGTGTAAAAAATAAGATAAGAGGTTGAATATGGAAGATTTTGACGAACTGTGGAATGAATACGCGGGAGAGTTCAACGACAAGCTGGAGAACGCAAACGGCGGAGACTGGAGCAAGCTGGACGAGCAGGAGCAGGAAATCGCCGCACTGTGGAAGCTGGCGGCGGACGTTTACGGCGGCGGCTTCGACGAGTTTTTCCTTAATTGGGGCTTTGATTGCTATTCCCATGCGATGAGGGGCATTAAGCGCGTTGCCGACGCTAATTCCGGGATCAAAAAGGTGTACAAGCTGTTCGAGAATGCTTATAAAAAGGTTTTCGCGCGGTTTGAGAACGATGAACGGATAAAGTCTTACGAAGATATTGCGCAGTATCTCACCGAAAAGGACGAGAAAATTCTCGAAAAGGTCTATGAGGAATTTGACGAGAAGCTCGGTCCGCTGCTTTGCGAGAATGCTTACAAGCTTTATCATGACAAGCTGGGTAAAAAGGTTTGATTTACTGCAACGCAATAATCGAGCGGTCAAGGCGCTGAAAGCATACGGCAGCATTCCGCCCACGCAGAAAAGCAACGCACGCATAGAGCAACGCCAAGCCCACGCAGGAAATTTTTCGCGAGAGCGTGAGTGTGCAATACGGAGCGAAGCGGAGTGTTGCACACTCGCGCGGGTCGCGAAAAATTTTTTGAAATAAGGGGTTAAAATGGAGCTTTGGTTTACCGAAAATCATACGGAGAGCGTTAAGTTTTCTATCAAGATAAAGCAGCATCTGGTGAGCGAGCAGAGCGAGTTTCAGAAGATAGATATTCTGGATTCGTTCGAGCTGGGGCGGATACTGGTTCTGGACGGGTTCTTGATGCTGACGGAGAAGGACGAGTATATTTATCATGAGATGATAACGCACGTCCCGATGGCTACTAATCCGGATATAAAGCGGGTGCTGGTCATAGGAGCGGGAGACGGCGGGACTATCCGCGAGCTGACGCGGTATGAGAGCATAGAGCATATTGATATGGTGGAGATAGACCGCAGGGTGGTGGAGCTTTGCAGGGAGTATCTCCCGCAGACGGCGGGAAAGCTGGACGACCCGCGGCTGACGATCTATTACGAGGACGGGCTGAAATTCGTGCGCGGCAGGGAAAACGAGTATGATCTTATCATTGTGGATTCCACCGACCCGTTCGGTCCGGGGGAGGGCTTGTTTACAAAGGAGTTCTACGGTAATTGCTACAAGGCGCTGACCGAGGACGGGATACTGGTAAATCAGCACGAAAGCACATTCTACGACGAGTACGCGGAGATAATGAAGCGCGCTCACAGCAGGATCAAGGGATTTTTCCCGACGGCGCTGGTGTATTCGGCGCATATCCCGACCTATCCCTCGGGGCACTGGCTGTTCGGGTTCGCCTCAAAGCGGTTCGACCCGCGGCGCGACCAAAAAGCGGAGTGGTGGCTCGCGCAGGGGATAAGGACAAAGTATTACAATCAGTATGTGCACAGCGGCTGCTTCGCGCTGCCGAATAATGTGAGGGACGTTTTGCGGGAAACGTGAGGAGAGCAAAATGAAGAACAAGTTCAGCATTGTGTTCGCGTTGATTATGTTCGGAGCTTTTATAGTGTGGAATTTCTTTTCGGGTATCTCAGGGCTGATGAAAACGGAGACCGCTCCGTTGGGCGGATATTCCGAAAAGGGAACATTATGCGAGATCAATGTTAGTTTCGCTAAAGAGGTCTATGAAATCGAGCATATGATAAACGGAATTATCCCGTCGGGGTCGGAGCACTTTTACCTTGCTATAACGGCTGGAGGGGACGCGGTGGCTCCCATGCTTGTGAAAGCAAAAAGCTCGTGGTTTGAGGAGAATTTTTCTGAGGACGGGAGCGCAGTGAACGGCTCTGTTGCGATAATCGGCGAGATAAAGAAATTTGATTCGTCGTCAGCCGTAAAGCTAAAATCTCTCAATGATCAGCTCTCCGAAATCGGCGAAAGCGTCAGCACCGCTTTGTACGCGGATACGAATTACAGAACGCGTTATACTCTTCAGATAGTTATGGGCATAGCGGCTTTAAGCGTCGCGGCGGTTTTGGCGGTATTGTTTGTGCGTATCGGGACGGTTTCGCATAATGTGAAAACGGCGGCGTGCATCTATATAATTATTGCGGTAATTTTCTGCATAGGGTTGGGCGTTTATCTGATTTCGCTCTGACGGAGCGCAGGCTGCGCGGAAAGCGCGTTATTACAATAATTTAATTGAAAGAGAGGACTTGAATATGAGCAGAGCATTGATTATCGGAGCGGGCGGCGTAGCGGGAGTAGTTATCGCGAAGTGCTGCCAGAACAGCGAGGTTTTTTCGGAGATAATGATAGCGTCGAGGACAAAGGCTAAGTGCGACGCGATACGGGACAAGCTCCAGCCTACCACAAAGACGGTGATAAGCACCGCGCAGGTGGACGCGGACAATGTTGAGGAGCTGTGCGGGGTAATACGCGAATATAAGCCGCAGATAGTGATAAATGTGGCGCTGCCGTATCAGGATCTGCATATTATGGACGCTTGTCTGGAGTGCGGGGTGGATTACCTCGACACGGCAAACTATGAGCCGGAGGATACCGCTAAGTTTGAGTACAGCTGGCAGTGGGCGTACAGGGAGCGCTTCGAGAAAGCGGGGCTTACGGCTATTTTAGGCTGCGGGTTCGACCCGGGAGTTACGGGAGTATTCTCCGCGTATGCTATGAAGCATGAGTTCGACGAGATAAATTATATTGATATTCTGGACTGCAACGGCGGAGATCACGGCTACCCGTTCGCTACCAATTTCAATCCCGAGATAAATATAAGAGAGGTATCCGCAAAGGGCAGCTATATCCAGGACGGCAAGTGGGTGGAGACCGAGCCGATGGAGATAAAGCGCGTGTATAACTTCAAGGGCGTGGGCGAGAAGGATATGTACCTGCTCCACCATGAGGAGCTGGAGTCGCTGGCGCTGAATATCAAGGGAATCAAGCGTATTCGGTTCTTTATGACCTTCGGGCAGAGCTATCTTACACATCTGAAATGCTTGGAGAATGTCGGAATGACCTCTATCAAGCCGATCATGTTTGAGGGTAAGGAGATCGTGCCGCTCCAGTTCCTTAAGGCGGTATTGCCCGATCCCGCGTCGCTGGGTCCGAGGACTGTCGGCAAGACCAATATCGGCTGTATCTTCCAGGGCAAAAAGGACGGTAAGGACAAGAGCTATTACCTCTACAATATCTGCGATCACCAGGAGTGCTACAAGGAGGTCGGCTCGCAGGCTATCTCCTATACTACGGGAGTTCCCGCGATGATAGGCGCTATGATGGTGCTTACCGGCAAGTGGAAAAAGGCGGGCGTGCATAACGTAGAGGAGCTTGACCCCGATCCCTTTATGGACGCGCTCAATAAGTGGGGGCTGCCTTGGGAGGAGGATCGCGATCCCGTGATTGTGGACTGATAGGGCAATATCAAAGCAAAAGAAAGTATTCCTACTTTGTCCATGCTTTCATTAGTGTAGGCAAGTGGTATAAGTTGAAATTTTCTCTTAAGAGGACGAAAGGAAGATGTTTTATGATTATTTACAAGACTAACGAATGGAAAGGTTACGGCAAGCAAAATTATTATTGGAACGAATATAGATTAGAAGGAGACCAAGTTGTTAAATACAAGTGTCATAGAGCGAAGTTTTTTGATGGTGATGAAAACAACTGGTATAAAGAAGAAGATATTGTAGACTCCTGGAAAATTGATGATCCAGATATGCCAGATTGGTTAAAACCGTATCTTGAATAGTCATAGTGATGTGTATATATCTATAATGATAAAAATGCCATATAATCCAATTTACTGCAAAATATTACATAATGTACTTGACAAATCGGCTGTTCACGGTTATAATGAAAATACGAATGTTCACAAATCCAAGATATTGTGAACAAAATATTTGGATTTAAGGAGAAATAACCATGATCGAGCCGAACATCAGGGACTATATTTGCAGGGAGTTATCCCCGGGCGACAGGGAGATCGCGCTGAATTTTGTCGGTTATCTTGAAGAAAATCACCTGACCTTTTATAAGGATAACTGTGATTGCTGGAGGGATAAAATTTACTATTGGGTAAAACGCGGCGGCAAATGCGTCTGCTTTATCGCGATAAACGACCCCGACGAGCAGGAAAACCGATGGACTGTCTGGTCGGACGATATGGGGTCTGAATGGCTTGAAAATTATATTGTCGCTGACGAGGTCAAAGTAAAGGCATGGCAGCATATCGATCACTGCGGAAATTGCGGCTCCTGCGGCGGCGGGCGGCGCAAGGTGGTATTCTGCAGGGAGTTTGACAATGTTTGTGGGTGTACTTTCAGAGTTGATAACCCCGATATGGGCGACTTGGCGTTCCTTAAAGCAATGGTTGAGATAAGGATAAAGGAAATAGAGGGGGCTGCCGAATGAAAAGAGAGCTTGGTATAGCGCGGTGCGGCTTAGCCTGTTGCCTGTGCTACGAAAACGCGAGCTGCAAGGGCTGCGATTCGGGCGAGTGCAGCGGCAAGGACTGGTGCGAAAATCTGAAATGCTCCGCCGAAAAGGGTATCTCCAATTGTTTTTTGTGCGAAAGCGACTGTAAAAAGGGGTTGCTGTCAAAGATAAAGCCCCGCGGGTTCACGCTGTTCGCTAAGCGTTATGGAGTGGAAGCTCTGCTCGACTGCCTTGAAAGAAACGAGAAAAACGGTATTGTTTATCACCGCGAGGGGATCGTCGGAGATTATGATGATTTTGAAGATGTCGAGGAGCTTATTGAGTTCATTAAGACAGGAAAAAGATAAAAACCAAGGAGCGGTTAAGATGATAGTGAGAGCTTATGAACAGAATGATCTGGAATCAATGATCCGAATCTGGAACGAGATAGTAGAGGAGGGCGTGGCTTTTCCGCAGGAAGAGCCGCTTAACAGCGTGACGGGAGCGGATTTCTTCGCGTCGCAGACTTACGCTGCCGTTGCCGAGGACGATAATGACCACGTCATATATGGGCTTTACATACTTCACCCCAACAATGTCGGGCGCTGCGGGCATATCTGCAACGCCAGCTACGCGGTAAGCTCCGGCAGCAGAGGGCGGCATATAGGGGAGCTGCTGGTTCTGGACTGCCTGCGGCAGGCAAAGGAGCACGGTTTCGGGATATTGCAGTTCAACGCGGTGGTTGAAAGTAATATTCACGCAAGACACCTGTATGAAAGGCTTGGGTTTGTTCAACTCGGCACTATACCCAACGGCTTCAGAATGAAGGACGGGCATTTTGAAAATATTTGCCCCTATTATCATGAGCTGTAAATTCTAATATTTTACGGCGCAGCATATATGAGGTTAAACTGTGTACCGGATATAAATTGTCGGATCGTACTATTATGTAGCGGTACATTGTGGAGGCTTTGCTCGACTGCCTTGAAAGAAACGAGAAAAACGGCGTTGTTTATCACCGCGAGGGGATCGTTGGCGATTATGATGATTTTGACGACGTTGAGGAGCTTATTGAGTTCATCAAAACGGGGCAGAGATAAGAGATCAAGGCGATAAATCGCAAGTCGGGAAAGCTACCGTAATGAGTGAATGTGTTTTTTGTGATAAAAATAAAATCAAAACGGATATCGTGTATGAAGATGAAACGGTTATGGCGTTTCTGGACAGCGAGCCGATAAACGAGGGGCATATATTACTTATCCCCAAGGAACATTACCTTGATATAGATGAAATACCGGACGAAATACTTGCCCATCTGATGATAATTTCGAAAAAAATCGTATCGGCTTTAAAGGAAATTTACAGACCAAACGGATATAGTATCATGCAAAACGGCGGGGAGTTCAATGATGTGGGTCATTATCATCTGCATATTTTCCCGAGATATAAGGGAGATGGTTTTGCATGGACTTATGGCAGTGAAAGCAAGACCGTAAATGAGGAAATTGCGAAAAGGATAAGAGATAGGATTTGCTGATATTGGTTTGATACGGAGGAAGTGTTATGGATTGGATAAGCAAGGTAAAAACACCCTGTTATGTAATAGACGAAAAACAGCTCCGCAAAAATCTGGAGCTGCTGAAATACGTCCGCGAGAAAGCGGGCTGTAAAATATTGCTGGCGCAGAAGGCTTTTTCCGCGTTCGCGGTCTATCCGCTTATCGCGGAATATCTAGACGGCTGCACGGCGAGCGGGCTGTACGAGGCAAGGCTCGGCTATGAGGAGATGGCGAAGCCCTTCGGTAAGGAAAATCACATATTCTCTCCCGCCTATCCGGAGGAGGATTTTGACGAGATCGCGGATATCTGCGGGCACATCAGCTTCAACAACGCGCGGCAGTATGAGAAGTTCAGGGACAGAGCCAAGGGCGCTTCCTGCGGTATCAGAATAAATCCCGAGCATTCTACCCAGAAGCACGGCATTTACGACCCCTGCGGCGAGTTCTCGCGGCTCGGCACGGTGGCGGGAAATCTCGACGAGCTGCCCGAGGGTGTGGAGGGTCTGCATTTCCACACGCTATGCGAGCAGAACGCCGACGCGCTTTGCGAAACGATGGCGGCGGTCGAAAGGAAATTCGGCAGATATCTCGGCAGGATGAAATGGCTGAATATGGGCGGCGGACATCACATAACCCGTCCAGATTATGATACTGAGCTGCTGATCAAAACAATAAGGCGCAGCAGGGAGCGGTACGGCTTTGAGGTGTACCTTGAACCGGGGGAAGCCATCGCGCTGAACGCGGGTTATCTTGTTACGACTGTGCTAGATACGTTCCGGAACGGCATGGATATCGCGATAACCGACGCTTCGGCGGCGTGCCATATGCCCGACGTTCTGGAAATGCCCTACCGCCCGAATATCATCGGCGCGGGTCAGCCGCGGGAAAAATCCCTTACTTATCGGCTCGGCGGCAACACCTGCCTTGCGGGGGATATTATCGGGGATTATTCCTTTGACGAGCCGCTTCGCGAGGGGGACAGGTTGGTTTTTGAGGATATGGCGATATACTCCATGTGTAAAAACAATACCTTTAACGGCATAAAGCTGCCCTCGATCTATATTTTAAGGGAGAGCGGCGGGCTTGAGCTTATAAAGGAATTTAATTATAACGACTTCAAAGGGAGGCTTTCATAATGGCGATTTTATACAATCTCGATCCGCTTAAGGCGATAGAGCTTTACTACGGCGGCGAAAGGCACGGCGTGTGGAACGGCGATTTTATCAAGAATGAGAAAAAGCGCGGACTGGTCGTTCCTCCGCCGCTTAGGGAGTTCCTGGAAAATTACGGCTATCTGTCGATAAACAGGGACGAAAACGGCTACCATCTGTTCAACCCCGACGGAATGGGGATAGTTGACCTTATGGCGGAGGACGAGGAGATTCATCTTCTGGTAATAGGCGCGCTGAACACGATCGACGACGAGGGCGAGGCGGAAAACAGCTACTGGGTGGCTGTGCAGCGCGATTACGAGGAGCTCCCCGCCGCTCTCGGCGAGGAAACGGAGGACGGCGTGATGTGGCGCCCCATCGACACCACGCTTGAGGGAATATTCAATGTAATGTTCTGCTCGCACCTGTTCAAAAACTCCGACGTTTACGTCTACGACGAGCATGAAATGGAAGCGGTAATGAAAGCGCGGGGGATCGATCCCGAAAAGATACTCCCCTCGGAGGGTCATTCGCAGCACGCGTCTATCTGCTATGACGAGGAGAACGGCGCGTTTATCATTTTGTCGGAGTACGAGGACGGCATAATGCTGCATATCGCCACGAGAAAATCCCCCGAGGAGGAAGCGGCGGACAGATATTCCTCTATCAGCGATGATGAGCTGGAGCAGCTTTTTGCCGCGGAATTCTACATGAACTCCCTGCACTGCGATTATGAGCACGCGCTGGAGCTGCTGATGGAGATTATCTCGCGTATGACCTCGGCGGGCGCGGACGAGCTTGCTTTCACGGAAAAATATATGCTGGCGGGGCGCTGCCTCTGGGCGCTTAACAGATTTGACGAGGCGGAGGAGTGGTACAAAAAGGGACTTCCCGCCATTGAGGAAAATATTGAGAACGATCCCGAAAAAGCCGAAAGTTACTTTCACGCAATGGCGAATTTCTATTTTGATACCGATCAGACCGAAAAGAGCCGCGAGATGGAAGCCAGAGCAATGAATATCCTGCTTGAATATATGCCGGACGACTGTTACGCTATCGGCAGCATTTACTGCAACCGCGCGAAATGTCTTGTCGAGCGCAAGGGCGACCCCGAGGAAATAATCGACCTTTGTAACAAGGCTCTTGAGCAGTTTCAGAAGAACCCGCGCGATTCGGGCTGCAAGTACGAGATCGCGCGCGCCCAGCAAATGCGCGGCGAGGCTCGGCGCAGGAAAAAGGAAATGGATAAAAGGGCGCAGGAAAATCAGTGATTTTATTAAACGACGCGGGATTCTGTCCCGCGTTGGTGTTATAAATGATAATTTAGCGGAGCAGTTTGTTTTGTTAGATTTATTATGTAGTTCCGTTCTTATGTTATGTGAAAGCGGAGCTTTCACGCGCTCGTATCGGGGCTGAC
>CAZKJC010000024.1:0-15588 GCA_964552995.1 uncultured Ruminococcus sp. | reverse complement strand
GGCGCGGAGCTTCTGCGCAGCAGCGTGGAGAGGATAATCAAGCCCGAGACGGTGGAGTTCGGAACGCTCTCGCTTATAGTGCTTGCGGCGTCTATCGCGGTAAAAATAGGTATGATGATATTTTATGGGAAAACGGCGCGGCTTATCGGCTCGGATACTCTGAAAACCGCCGCCGCGGACAGCAGGAACGACGTTATTTCCACCTCGGCGGTGCTTATTGCCGCGGCAATATCGAGATTCGCCTCGGTGCAGCTTGACGGTATCATGGGCGCGGCGGTCGCCGTGTTTATATTATACAGCGGTCTGGGGCTGGTAAAGGACGCTATGAATCCGCTGCTGGGAAAGGCTCCGGACGATGATCTCGTCGAAAAGATACGCGCGGAGATAATGTCCTATGAGGGAGTGCTCGGCACACACGATCTGATGATCCACGACTACGGTCCGGCGCGGAAATTCGCCAGCGTTCATGTTGAGATGGCGGGGGAACGCACCCTCTCGGAGACCCATGAAGTGGTGGATAAGATCGAGAGAGATTTCAGGCGCGGCGGGCTTAATATGCTCATACACCTTGACCCTATCGTCGCGGAGGACTGCATGACCGGCAGGGTACGCAGGGAGCTTGAGGAGATCGTCGTGAAGATCGACCCGCGGCTCTCGGTGCACGATCTGCGGCTGGTTCAGGGCGCGGAGCGCACAAGGTGCGTTTTTGACGTGGTCGTGCCGAGGGGCTTCGATATGCCCGAAAAGGAGCTTACGGAGGAGATAAGCCGTTTTCTGGCGGCGCTCCACCCGAATTTTTATTGTTCGATAACGGTCGACCGCAGCTTTGCTCCCGTTCAGAAAAGCACGGGGGAAACGGAGGAATAAATGATAAGAGAGCTTGAGGAGAAAGAAAAAGACGCGGCAATAGAGCTTTGCCGGGAAGTGTTCAAGGCGTATGAGGCTCCCGACTACACAGAGGACGGGGTAAAGGAATTTGACAGGAGCATACACAACAGGGGCTTTATATCGCAGCTTCGCTTTTTCGGAGCGTTTGAGGGAGATAGTATGGTCGGCGTTATCGCCGTAAGGAAAAGCAGTCATATCGCGCTGTTTTTCGTTAAAGGAGAGTATCACAGGCGCGGTATCGGACGGCGGCTGTTTGAGCGGGCTAAGTCGGAGTGCGGGGAAAGGATCACGGTAAATTCCTCGCCCTACGCGGCGGAGATATACCGCAAGCTTGGTTTTAAGGAAACGGACAGCGAGCAGGAGGTGAACGGGTTAAGGTTCACTCCGATGGAATATACCAAAAACCGGATAGCCCAAACTGTTGACTAATAAAGAAAAATATGCTACAATATAAACAGAGTTCAAAAGTATAGCAACATTTCGCCCGCGCGGCAAAACAACACACGCCAAGAGCGACAAAAAGTCCACGCGAAAAATTTCAAATTAAAATAATTGGGCAAAAGCAACATAAAGCGGGTGCAGCAAAGCAACGCACGCTAAGAGCAACGCAAAGCCCACGCAGGAAATTTTCCGCGGGAGCCCGTGAAAGCGGAGCGGAACGAAGTGGAGCGGAGCTTTTACGGGCGGGTCGCGGAAAATTTTTTAAATCATTCGCGGAAAATTTTTTAAATCATTCGCGGGAAATTTTTTGAAATCAGGAGTAATATGAAATACTTTTTTCATGCGGATACGGAGAAGTACCGCCGCAGACTGAAAAGCTTGATGATCATAGTATTTATGCCGCTTTTCGCGGTCTGCGTGTTCTGCACGGTATATATGGTGATGAATTTGAGCGCGGATATGAATGTGGAGTTGATAGCGCTGATGCTTGCCATTGTCGCGGGGACGGTGTTTACAGGTATGGTGTTCGCCTTTACGGCGGCGTATTTTACCGAAAAGCTGAAGCGCCGCCACAGCCGATATACTTATTTTGATATTCTTCCCGACGCGATGGTTTACAGCGTGTACGCGGGGGAGTTTATAAGGTATGGGGAGAGGATAATTTACAGGCGGCTGTATTTTATACGGTTTGAGGGATTTGAAAGCGTTTCGCGCGACCCTAAGACCGCTCCGGACAGCGTAAGGATAAAGGGAGAGATACGGGAATTTCTGCTCCCCGACGAGCATCTGGGATATCATGTGGAAAACGGCGAGACCGCCTTTGACGATCGCGAGCTGAACGAAAGAGGATTTACTCTGCGCGAAACGCTGGAGGTAAGCGGACGGCTGGGCAGCACAAAGCGGCTGGAGCAGGCGATAAATTATTACGCGGAGCAGTATAGAAACAAGCCCGAGAAGAAGCCGTTCAATATCGCGGAGCATATATCGCAGAGGAAAAGGGTCGCTCCGCGGACATCAAATCCCGCTCTGGACGCTCCGAGCTATGACAGAAAATGGTGAAGTAAGGCGCTTGAAGAGGAGAGCGACGTTTCTCCCACGCTGCAAAGCAACGTCGGCATAGATCAACGTTAAACCCACGCAGCGAAGCAACGTTCGCATAGATCAACGTTAAAGCCCACGCAGCGAAGCAACGTTCGCATAGATCAACGCTTAGCCCACGCAGGAAAATTTTCCGCAACAAGCTCCCAAAGCTCCGTTTCACTACGCTTTGGGAGCGCGGTAGGCGAACGAAGTTCGCCGGTGCGGAAAATTTTTTTAAATCAGGAGGAATTATGAAGCATAGAGTTTTAGGATTTTTTACTGCTTTTTTGGTTGTATTTACATTTTTTTCTCCGCCCGTTACGGAGGCGCTCGGCGGGAGATATGCCGCGGTCAGCGCTGCAGAAGCGAGCGTATTGGAGGACTACGAGTCGAAATATTATTTTTCGTTGCTTACGGAGGATCAGAAAGCGGTTTACGGATTGCTTTTCAAAGCGGTCAAAAACAGCGAGAGCGGAATGGATATATCGGAGTATAAGCTGAATGATGATACTCTGGGAATGGTGATGACGCTGCTGAAATATGAAAATCCGCAGCTTTTCAACACCGACGGCTCGGCAACGGGCACGGGAAATCCCACAACGCATAACTGGCTTACGGTAAATCCCAATTATACCAGAACCGCCGCGCAGGTCAGAAACATACGAAAGCAGATAGAGGATGCCGCCGCGCCGATAATCGAGGACGCTCTTAAGGAAAAGGACGTGTTCAGACAGGTAAGGGTGCTGCACGACGCTATCGTCAATATGACTACATACACACTTAACGGTCCCGTTTACAAGTCGGAGGCGGACGGCCCGCTGGTGAACGGCAGGGCGCTCTGCGAGGGATATGCAAAGGCGTTCGCGTATCTTTGCCAGTCGATAGGCGTTCCGTGTATATGTATTGTCGGGTCGGGCAACGGCGAGAATCATATGTGGAATATGGTGGAGATAGATGGCAAGTGGTATCATGTGGACGTTACCTGGGACGATCCCGTAGGCTCGCAGCCTGTGCTTCGGCATGATTATTTTTGTGTGAGCACATCGACGATAAGAAAGGATCATACCATCAGCAATCCCGTTGCGATACCCACCGCGGACACGGACTATGACGAGAGCGTGAGCACCGTCCCCGAAACTCCCGCCAAACCCACCAGACCAACCGAAACAACCGAACCCACTCAGCCAACTCAACCCCAGAAGCCCTCAAAGCCTACCGAACCGGACGAGCCCGAGCCGCCCGAGGAGACAGTTGAACCGGTGCTTTCGGAGAGCGTTCCGATAGATATGAATTTTTCGTGGCTGACCGACCCCAACAGCAATATCAGTCTTGTAAACCCGCAGTTCTTTTATACGAGCCGCATACCGCAGGAGGTCACGCGCGCGGTCGGCGGCAGAGTGGGCGCGGGATTCGATATCGGCAGTATCAACATGAGAGCGCAGCTTATTTACAACGTCGGCACGGCGGAGAGCGGCAGATTCGTCACGCTGCTTCGCTATAATGAATCGAGCAATAAAGCGGAGTATGTTTCCTGGGGGCAGGTGGACGAGTCGGGGAACGCGGCTCTTGACGTTTACGGCGCGGGACGGTATTTTGTGGTGATCGACCGCACAGCTAAAATACCCGGCGACATCAGCGGAAACCGCGTTGTCAATACTATGGACGTAGCACTGCTTTTAAAGAATCTCACCGACGATCTGGCGATAGATACATTTATAGGCGATTTCAACGGCGACGGTCGCATAAACGCTATTGACGCGGCGGCAATATTGGCTCACATAGTTGCATAATACTAATTCATAATCTCCGTATAGACATCTTTGCAAAAATCCCACACCTACCGCTGCGTCAAATCTCCTTGGTAGGCTGACTGCGTCGAGCCGGTACATACAGTACGCCGGCGTCGCTTTTCCTTGCGCTAGGTGCGGTCTTTTCGCAAATCTTGTCTATACTCCGATCATGAATTAGTATAAATCGAAAATTATAAACCCCGCACGAAATCCTGCGTTTCGTGCGGGGTAAAATTATCCCTTAAAATAACTGTTGAGAAACTGCTCCAGCAAGTCAACCGTGCCCCCGATACCGAGCGCCGAGCTGTTAAGGCATATCTGATAATGCTGAACCTGTCCCCAGCGCCTGTCGGTGTAATAGTTGTAATATGACACGCGCTGTTTGTCTACCTTTTTGACATAATCCGCGGCGTGATTTTCGTCAACGTCGTAGACCTCAATGGCGCGCTTTACTCTGTCCTCAAAGGGAGCGGTTATGAACACGTTGGCTACTCCGCTGAAATCTCTCAGCGCGTAGTCGGCGCAGCGCCCTATTATTACGCAGGAGTGCTCCGCGGCGACCTTTTTGATGGCGTTCTGCTGGGCGAAATAAAGCGTGTCGTCAAAGGGCATGGAGCCCTGACCGTAGGCGGTCGACAGCAGATAAAGAAAGCTGTTGGTGCGCTTTTCGTCGTTGGCAGTGAAATGCGCCTTGTGAATGCCGCTGTCGTCCGAGGCAACGTCCAGCAGCTTGTTGTCGTAGAACTCTATCCCCATTTTTTCCGCCAGGCGCTGTCCTATTTCGCGCCCGCCGCTGCCGTACTGCCTTGAAATGGTGATGATCCTGTTAGCCATAATGCAAGCCCCCCTTTTTTGAATGTAGAATGTATAATGGATAATTGATAATTATGGTGTCGGCTTCGCCGACGATTTTTTTGATCGCCGCCTACGGCGGCGTACCTTAATTATTCATTTTCCATTATCAATATAATGGTTTTACACATTTATTATAACATATTTTCGGCGGTTTGTCACAGCTTTTCACAAATATTTTTGCCTTTTCGCGTTATTTTTGGACAGTTTCACAAGAAGAGCGTGCCGTTTTAAAACAATTTGAACAACCCCAATGCGCCTATTCGTCTCTTATGAGCCGCCCGTAGGTCTCGGGACGTCTGTCGCGGAAAATTCCCCAGCTCATTCGCAGCTCGGCGAGAGCGTCCAGATCGAGCTCCTGCGACAGCACGCAGTCGGAGCTTCTGTCGGCGCATTGCAGGATAGCTCCCGTGCCGTCGGTGATAAAGCTGCTGCCGTAAAACGTGAGTGCGCTTTCCTGATGGGAGTTATCCTCGTCGGGTGTCACGCGCTCCGTTCCCACGCGGTTCGCCGCGATGACCGGCATAAGATTAGCGGCGGAATGTCCCTGCATACAGCGCTGCCAGTGCGGCATACTGTCGCATTCGATTATCGGCTCGCTGCCTATCGCGGTGGGATAAAGCAGCAGCTCCGCGCCCATCAGCGCCATGCACCGCGCCGCTTCGGGGAACCACTGATCCCAGCATATCCCCGCGCCGATCCTGCCGAATTTTGTATCCCAAACCTTGAACCCCGTATTCCCGGGGGTAAAGTAAAATTTCTCCTGATAAAAATGATCGTCCGGTATATGGGTCTTGCGGTAAACCCCGAGTATCTCCCCGTCCGCGTCTATCATGGCAAGGCTGTTGTAGAGCACCGTGCTGTCCCGCTCGAAAAAGCTGATGGGCAGCACAACGCCCAATTCTTTCGCGGCAGCCTTAAAATGCAGCACGGCGGGGTTTTCCTCCAAGGGGAGCGCCAGCCTATAACTATCATAACGCCGCTCCTGGCAGAAATACCAATTCTCGAAAAGCTCGGGCAGAAGTATGACGTTCGCGCCCCTTGCGGCGGCTTCCCTGACGAGCTTGTCCGCCTTTTCTATCGACTTTTCGGGCGTGTCGGGTATAGCCATCTGCACGGCGGCAACAGTAATTTTCCGCATTTTTTTCTCCTTATTTAAAAAAATTTTTCGCACCGCGTAGGCTTGCGAAGCAAGCCCACGCTACCGCGCTCCCAAAGCTCCGTTTCGCTTCGCTCAACTGCGCTTTGGGAGCTTGTTGCGAAAAATTTTGCTGCGTGAGCGAAGCGTTGATCTTAGCGAGTGTTGCTTTGCTGCGTGGGCTTTACGCTGCACTTTGCGAGCGTTGCTTTTCCGCGTGGGCTTTACGCTGCACTTTGCGAGCGTTGCTTTTCCGCGTGGGTTCGGCGCGGCTTTAATTTTTGGCGCTATACAGGCTTTGGGGCGCGTGCTTTTCTCCCGCCTTATACTCGGTTAGCGAAAGCGCGTTTCCGCTTTGCGCGGCTTGTATCATCTTCTTGGATAAGTCCGCGACGTCCTCCGCTTCAAGCGCCTTTTCGATCTCAAGCCAGATGACCTCGCTGTTCTCATCGTGGTCGGAGCGGGCTTCTCCGCTCACATATTCCGCGCGGAACACAACATACCAGTCATGCATATTGAACCGCACCCCGACAATTCCCACAGGCTCGGCGGTTATTCCGGTTTCCTCCGTAAGCTCGCGCTTTACCGCGTTCTCGGGGGTCTCGCCGTGCTGAATATACCCGCCCGGAATTATCAGCTTACCTTTTCCCGCGCCGTAGGTGTGCCGCGCCAGCAGGACTTTCCCGTTCCTTATCACAACTCCCGCAACGGATTTTTCCCAGTTTGTATTTTCCTCAGACATGATCTTCCTCCGCTATAACGCACATTCCATAAGTCCGACCGTAAACGGCAGGTGCTCGTATTTTTCCGTGCCGGTATGTTTAAATCCGTTTGACAGATACCATTGCTTCAATATCGTGCTTTCTTCAATGAAGCTGAGAATAAGTAAGGACGCGCCCGCTTCCCTTGAACGTTTTTTCGCGTCGTCAAGAAGAATTTTTCCACAGCCGTCATGCCGGCGTTCCGGAATTACCGCCAGATTATGCAGCTCATAGCGCTGTTCTCCTTTATCCGACAAGGAATAGTACCCGATAAGCTCTCCGTTATCCCAAAGCCCGAACATCATAAATCCCCATTCCCAAAAATTCTCCAGCTTTTCCATTTTCATAAAGCTCGTGTGACCGGGGCAATTCTGCTCGGTAAAACCAAAATCCCGCGCGACCGTTCCAAAGCTTTTATGAATGATCTCAAGACACATCGGGAGCTGTTCCTTTTTTATCGCTTTGATATCCATTATTTACCTCCAAAAACAGGCACCTGCTGCGTAATGCAGTGGATATTCCCGCCGCCTATCAGAATATCCCGCGCGTATATCGGGATAACTTTTCTGTCGGGAAACAGCTCCGCCAGCTTTTCCCGCGCGGGCTCGTCGGCGGGGTCGCCGAAAAAGGGCATTACCACCGCGCCGTTGGAAATATAAAAATTCACATAAGAAGCCGCAAGGCGCTCCCCCGCCGTTCGGGTAGGCTGAAAATCCATGGTGTCCAGCCCCTCGCACTCCTCGGCGGTGATCGTTACGGGTTTGGGGCAGTTCAGCTTGTGTATCTTAAAGGGTCTACCCTTTGCGTCGGTGGAATTTGACAAAATATCATAGCAGGACTGCGACAGCTCATACTGCGGGTCTGACTTGTCCTCCGTCCAGGCGAGGACTACCTCGGCGGGACGCACAAACGCGCAGATATTGTCAACGTGCTCATTTGTCTCGTCGTTGCAGATACCGCGCTTCAGCCAGATGACCTTTTTGACGTTAAGGCAGTCCGTCAGCTTGCGCTCTATCTCTTTCTTTGTCATATCGGGATTCCGCCCCGCGCTCAGCAAGCAGGCTTCTGTGGTGATACAGGTGCCCTCGCCGTCGACGTGTATCGAGCCTCCCTCAAGAACAAAGCCGCTCATATCGTACATATCCTTTTCGTACAGATCGCACAGCTTGCGCGCCATTTTATCGTCCTTGTCCCAGGGGAAATACAGCCCGTCGGTAAGCCCTCCCCACGCGTTGAAGCTCCAGTTTATCCCGCGTATCTCTCTGCCGTTGGTCACAAAAGTCGGAGCGTAGTCTCTCGCCCACGAATCATTCGAGGACATCTCCACCACCCTGATATGTGGCGGGAGCATACGGCGGGCGTTCTCGTACTGCCGCTCGCTCGCGCAGACGGTCACCCGCTCGCTTTCCGCGATAGCCGTGCACACCTGCACAAACGCTTTCCGCGCCGCGTACCCGCCGTACTGCCACGAATCCGAGCGCTCGGGAAAAATAAGTATGCAGCCGTAATGCGGCGAAAACTCCGCCGGCATATAAAAACCGTCCGCGGCGGGTATTGATTTTATTATGTTCATATTATCTCCTGATTTAAAAAAATTTTTGCGACCCGCCCGCGAAAGCTTACTCCGCTGCGCTTCGTTACGCTTCCGCAGGCTCTCGCAAAAAATTTCCTGCGTGGGCTTGGGGTTGCTCTTGGCGGGGGGGCTTTGCTGCGTAGGCTTTGCGTTGCTCTTTGCTCGCGTTGCTTTGATGCGTGGGCATTTTGTTGCTGTTACCTAATTATAACATATTCTTTCCGAAAAATCAATTGTTTCATATAAAGCAGTGTTTTGTGAAATATAAACAAAAACAAGCTTAAAAATTCACTTTTAATATGGCACGACAAACATTGACAAGCGTTGAGAAGTATGCTATAATAGGGGAGTAGCGATAAGGCTACATAATTTTAACATTTAACGGAGGTTCGGAAGATGGATACAAAAACGTTGTCTATTTTGGGTCTTGTTTTTGGCATTCTCGTGCCGCTTGTAGGTATCATCATATCGGCTGTTGCGCTGAACAAGATGAAGCAGACTGGTGTTGAAGAAGGCAAGGGAATGGCTATGGCTGGTTTGATTATAGGAATTATTCTTATGGCTATTTACATTCTTATGGTTGGCTGCCTTTGCGTTTGCGGCGCAAGTCTTGCGGCTGCGGGCTATTGATCCGAAAATAATGCTCATATCTCCCGTCTTTTCGGACGGGAGATATTTTGTTTTTTCGCGCTTTTTATATATTTTTCACAAAAAAGCCTTTTGTGTTTTTTATCTTGTTAATGCGCGACAAATATTGACAAGCCCGAAATAATATGTTATAATAGATTGATGTAAGAGAACGGAGATAAGTCTGGCGCTTCGTGTGCCGTATCTTACCTCTTACCTCTGATCATCTTATTTCTTTAAGGGGAGGTTAGTAATATGACAGCAAAGAATATGTCGATCACTGCGCTTGTATGCGGTATCGTCGGTATCGTCGGCTCGTTTATTCCCTATGTGGGATACGTTGCTCCGCTGGCGGCTATCGCGGGTATCGTTTTCGGCGCACTGGCGCTGAATCGTATCAAGCAGGGAGAAAGCCCCGAGTCCAAGACTCTGGCTATGGTCGGATTTATACTCGGTATCGTTTCCACTGCTGTAAGCGTTCTTATGGTCGTTTGCTCGATCTGCGCGGTATGCGTTGTTGCGGGCGCTCTCGCGGGTATGTAATACTTAACGCACTATCCCGCCCGTTATCGGGCGGGATTATTTTTATATATTTTGGTAAAAATTAGAAAGAGCAGCATAAAGCTCACGCAAAAAAGCAACGCTCGCAAAGAGCCGCACAAAGCCCACGCAGCAAAATTTTTCGCAACAAGCTCCCGAAGCGGAGCGAACGCGGAGCTTTGGGAGTGCGGTAGGCGAACGAAGTTCGCCGGTGCGAAAATTTTTTTAAATCAGTTGCCAAGAGCAACGTTATGTGGGAGCAGCAAAGCAACGCAAGCCAAGAGCAACATAACGCCCCGCGCAGGAAAATTTTTCGCGAGAGCGCACGAAAGCGGAGCGCAGCGGAGCTTTTGCGCGCGGGTCGCGAAAAATTTTTTTAAGATAAGGAGTAAAGATGTTTCCCGGGTTTACGATTTTCGGAAAGTTTATAAGCAGCTATGCGCTTTGCGCGCTGGCGGGGATATTCACTGCCTGTCCGCTTTCGATACGGTGGTATAAGAAGCGGGGCGGCAGCGATATCAGTCTGATAAATGTGTATCTTTTCGGTTCTATCGGAGTGTTTGTCGGAATGCATATTCTTTATGGGATAACCAATATTCCGCTGTGGCATATTCTGACGGAGGCGGAGGGATTCAAGGATTTTATCCTGAAATTCGCGACGATATTCGGCGGGTCGGTGTTCTACGGAGGACTGCTCGGCGGACTTCTGGCGGGCGGGATATGTATAAGGGTGCAGAAGCTGGACGTGGGGCTCACCACGGATTGCGCGGCTCCCGCGCTGGCGCTGTTCCATTGCTTTGGCAGGATAGGCTGTTTTATGGGCGGGTGCTGCTACGGGGTGGAGAGCGAGCACGGAGTTGTGTTTACAAGGTCGATCATAGAAAGCGTGAACGGAGTGCCGAGAGTTCCCGTGCAGCTTTATGAGGCGGCTTTTGAGCTGGCGCTGTTTTTCGCGCTGTGGGCGCTGCTGAGCAGGGGCGTGCTGAAAAACCGGCTGCTGCTCGTGTACCTTATCACCTATGCGGCGGGGCGGTTTATACTGGAGTTCTGGCGCGGCGACGAGTACCGCGGATTCCTTTTCGGGCTGTCTACGTCGCAGATAATAAGCATATTGGTGTTCACGGCGTCGGCGGTCATTTTTGTGATGAAGCCGAAAAAGAGCGCGGAGAGCGTTGAGGTAAAATAGCCCCGTGTGCGGGAGTGTATTATGAAAAAGGCGATCTTGTTTGACGTTTACGGTACGCTTATTTCAACAGGCGGCGGTTCGGTTGAGGCTGCGGCGGAGATACTGCGGAGGGTCGGCGCGGACATCGACCCCGAAAAGTTTTACGCGCATTGGAAACGGCTGCACAAGCAGCGAATGCGCGGGGATTTTCTCGCGGAGAGTGAGATATTCGCACGCGATCTGGATGAATTATACGACGTTTACGACTTGATCGGCGACCCGCGGGAGGACGTTAAAATAATGCTTGACAGCCTGCTGAACAGGCGGGCTTTTATCGAGGTAAAGGGAGCGCTGAGCTCGCTTTCAAAGCGGTATGAGCTTATTATAGCAAGCAATACCGATACCGCGCCGCTTATGCAGAATCTTGAATATAACGGCATGAGCTTTGACAGGATATTCACTTCGGAGGAGCTCGGGGTATATAAGCCCGACAAGGAGTTTTACCTTGAGATACTGCGGAGGACGGGATATTCCGCGGAGGAGGTAATATTTATGGGGGATTCGCCCGAGGAGGACGTTTCCGCTCCGCAAAGTCTGGGGATTTTTACTGTGCATATCGACAGAAAAGGGACGGGCGGCTGCTCACCGGATATGAGATCTGAACGTTTACCCGACTGTCTTTTCGATATTGAAAATACTGAAATTGTGAAGTAGGAGGTTGACCATGAAAATCGGAAAAAGGCTTCCGGCGATAATTCTGGCGGGAGCGCTGCTGACGGGCTGCGCGAATTCCGAGTTATCAAACCCCGTAGGTGCAATGGATATGGAGGAAAGCTCCGAGGTCGTGAGCGCCGTTGGTGAGAGCTATGAGCCATCGGGGTCGGAGAATGCGGAAGATACGCGGGACGAAGCAGGTGCGGGCAACGAGGATAGCTTCGATATGACCGATACGAGCGATGACAACAGCACCGAAAACTCGGGTAATGAGGTAACCTCAAACGATACGGAAAGTGACGTTGTATCGGCTGCGACGAATACCTCTGTCGGGGAAAACACCCCTGTTCCCTCGGGCAGTACGCCGACCACTGCAAGCACGGCAAGCACCACAGGCGGCTCGGACAAAAAGCCCGAGAGCACCGCACCGAAATCCTCAAGCGGAACGGTCGGGAACGATAAGCTCTCGGAAAGCGGCAGCGGCACAGAGGGCACTGTGGGAAAGGGCAGCTATAATTACGGCGAGGCTCTGCAAAAGGCGCTGATATTCTACGAGCTTCAGCGCAGCGGCGATATCGACGAGAAAACCGCCCGCTGCAACTGGCGCGGGGATTCGGGCATGAGCGACGGCGCGGACGCGGGTCTTGACCTTACGGGCGGGCTGTATGACGCGGGGGACAACGTGAAATTCAATCTCCCGATGGCGTACACCGCTACCATGCTCGCGTGGAGCGTATACGAGGACAAGGACGCTTACGAAAAGAGCGGTCAGCTTGAGTACGCCCTTGACAGCATAAAGTGGATAAATGACTATCTCATAAAATGCCACCCCGAAAAGGACGTTTACTATTATCAGGTGGGGGACGGCAACGCCGATCACTCCTGGTGGGGAGCGGCGGAGGTAATGCATATGAACCGCCCCTCCTACAAGGTGGACAAGAACAGCCCCGGGTCTACCGTAACGGCGGAAGCGGCGGCGGCTCTGGCTGCCTGCGCGGCGGTATACAAGGATATCGACGGTAAATACGCGCAGGAGTGCCTTACCCACGCAAAGCAGCTTTATGACTTCGCGGAGAGCGCCAAGAGCGACAGCGGCTACACCGCGGCAAACGGCTTTTATAATTCCTGGAGCGGCTTTTACGACGAGCTGAGCTGGGCGGGAATGTGGCTGTATATCGCTACGACCGACAAGTCATATCTCGATAAGGCAAAAACCTACGAGGCGCAGTCGGGCGGAAACTACAAGTGGACACTCTGCTGGGACGACAAGTGGGCGGGAGCGGTCTGCCTGCTGGCAACGCAGACGGGCGAGCAGAAATATAAGGACAAGATACAGAAAAATCTTGACTGGTGGACTACCGGCACGGGCGGGGAGCGCGTTACATATTCCCCCAAGGGTCTGGCGTGGCTGGATAGCTGGGGCTCGCTGCGCTACGCGACTACGGCGGCTTTTCTGGCGGGAGTTTACGCGGACTATAAGGGCTGCCCCGCGGATAAGGTCAAGACATACAGCGAGTTCTGCGAGAAGCAGGTGAACTACGCGCTCGGCAGCACCGGCAGGAGCTTTGTGGTGGGCTTTGGTGAGAATCCCCCCGAGCACCCGCACCACCGTACCGCGCAGGGCTCCTGGAGCGATAATATGAACGATCCTAATTACCACCGCCACACCCTTTACGGCGCGCTGGTTGGAGGTCCCGACGCTTCCGACGGCTACACGGATTCCGTGAGCGATTACAACAAGAACGAGGTAGCCTGCGACTACAACGCGGGCTTTGTGGGAGCGCTCGCGAAGCTCTACGGGAAATACGGCGGAAAAACGATAAAGGACTTCGGTGCTATCGAGGAAGTGGGCGAGGAGATGTATGTCGAGTACAACACCAATGCCCAAGGAAACGGATTCACCGAGATCAAGGCTATCGTTTACAACACCACCGCGTGGCCCGCGAGAAGCTCGGAAAACCTTGAATTAAGGTATTTCGTGGATCTGTCGGAGCTTTATTCGGCGGGGAAAACCGCGTCGGACGTTACTGTTTCCCTCAACTATAATCAGGGCGCAAAGTATGCCGGAATATTCGAGTGGGACAAGGCTAAGCATATCTATTATATCTCGCTGGATTTCAGCGGCGCGGATATCTACCCGGGCGGACAGAGCGCCTACCGCTGCGAGGTTCAGTTCCGTATGTCGGCGGAGGGCTGGAGCGCGGATAACGATCCCTCGTATAAGGAGCTTGTCGGCGGCAACGGCAGCTCGCTTGTAAGGGCAAAGAGCATAGGGCTGTATGAAAACAAAAAGCTGATCTACGGCACGGAGCCGAACGGGAAATTCACCGGCACGGTAGTGTCAGAGGGCGGCAGCAGCAATAACGGCAATACGGGAAACAGCGGCAATAATTCCGGCGGCACACAAAGCTCGGGAAATAACGGCAACAGCAACAATAACACAAGTCAGACGGAGCAAAAGCCCTCATCAACGGGCGGCGGGCTGAGTGTAACGCTTGATCAGCAGTCGGTAAGCGGCAGCGGTAACACGGTGCAGTTCACGCTGGATATAACCAACAACGGAGCGGCGATCGATCTTTCAAAGCTGGAGATAGACTACTTCCTCACGGCGGACGGGAACAACGACCTGAATTTCTGGTGCGACTACTCCGCGCTTACGGGGGACAATTACGCGGCGCTTACGGACAGCGTAAAGGGCAGCTTTTCAAAGGCGAGCGGCGATAACTGCGACACCAAGTGCGCGATAACCTTTGGCTCGGGCAGCCTTTCAAGCGGCGGCGGGATAACTATCCAGGTACGCATAACCCGCGCTGACTGGTCGGATTTCAACCTTGGCAACGACTACTCGGCGGGCAACGCGGAGCATATTTATATTCTGAACGACGGCAAGGCTGTTTTCGGCAAGAAGCCGTAAAGCGGGGGCAAGCAAATGGCAAAAAAAGAGGTCAAGCCGATACCGCGCATATTCCGCAAGCCGATGATACCCGCGTCGGCGCTGCTGGCGCTGGATATACTGACGCTGGCAGCGGCGGCGGTACTGAACGCGTTACGCGGAAGGTTTACGGAAAGATATTTTTACGCGGACGGCATTATTTCGGCAAGCTCTCCCTATGCGTGGTTCGGGGCAGCCGCGGCGGTTCTTATGATAATAGCTGCGGCGGTAACGGCGCTTATTATCGCGGGAGCTTTTCTCGGCAGAGGGCGGAACAGATCGGAGATCGTTTTTGAAACGGTCGCGGCAATCCTGCTGCTGGCTCTGTCCGCGGGAGCGGCGGGGTTCTCGCTTTATATTGTGAACGGAGAGCAGCCGCAAAGTATCGTTTTTACCTCATTTTCGGACGAGGAAAACCGCCTTGTTTTCGCGGAGGAGCGATACCGCAGCGAAAATCTTCTGAAAATATATTTTGTCGGTAACGCGCCCGAGGAGAACGAGTGCGTAAGGCTGGTAAGCACGGAGCTTAAGGAGCTTTCGCAGGGGAACGCGGAGGAACGCTACACGATACAATATATCACGGAAAACTCCCTGCTTGTCACCTTTGCGGACGGCACGGCTTATCGAAGCCTAGAGCTGAAAATATGAGATGCCGCCCGCGGAACTGCGGGCGGCTCGATTTATATATCGGTATCGCCTCTCTGCGGGCGGTACAAAAAGTATATCCCGGGCTGCAATGATATCGTTGAGTTGTTCACAAAGTTCCAAGTGTGGACAAACGGAAGAACCGCCCACAGAAAAATCCGCAGGCGGTTCTTGTAAGTTTATGACCGGCTTTTCAGAACGGACTTCATTTTTTAAGGCAATACCGCACAGGGCGCACAGCGCGGTCTTTTTGCGGTATTGCCCCAGATCACTAGTCTTTGTTCTTCTATGCTAATATATTTAACAACCCGCAATACCTATAGATCCCGAATGTTAATATGCGTTGCTTGCAGCAACAGGCAGTTTCTGATATAATAGAGGTAACAAAACAGAAACCTGCTAAGAAAAGTCAATGGGCAAAATAGCCAAAAATACCTATAAT
>CAZKJC010000023.1:1700-15664 GCA_964552995.1 uncultured Ruminococcus sp. | reverse complement strand
AGCGCGTGAAAGCTCCGCTTTCCCAAAATAATAGAGCGGATAAACATAACAAATTCAACTTCAACAAATTAAAAGGAGAACCGCATTGCAAATCCAACATAATATGCGTGCCAGCATAAATTATCATTTATAATATCAAGTTCAAGACACTGTGCCCCAATTTTGTTATCTCTTTATCGCCGTCATCTCGACCCAGACAGGTCGGAATCCGCAGTTCAGCGCGATATTCCAGGAATGATAATTTGCAAGCCCCGTGCCGTAAAAGGGAATATCCCCGCGGCGGATTATCTCGTCCCGCAGAATACCCACAAGATAACTCCCCACGCCCATTGAGCGGTACTCCGGCAGCACGTCTATCCCTATCTGCTGCCAATGCGGCGCGTCCTCGGAGCAGCCCGCCATTCCCATTATCTTATCACCGTCGTAGGCGCATACTGCGATCGTGTCCGGGTGGTTGGCTTTGTACTCGGTACATATCGCGTTGGGAAAGCGGCTGTCGCCGTAAAAGCCCTCTATCTCCGCTCTCCCGTAAAACCATTTTACGGGATATTCCTTTCTGACGCCGCACGTATCGCGGCTTTTGTCATATAAAAACAAATGGTGCGAGTGGTTGAGAGTATAGCAATACTTGTTCAGCTCGGCTTCCAGCGCGAACAGTCTCGGCTGCTCGAAAAGCCAGTGTCCCAATTCAACGTTCATATACTCCCGCAGAAACGGGTGAATACGCTTGTCGGCGCTGAGCACCGCATTGCCGCCCAGCGTCGCCATATGAAAGAAAGGCACCTCCCCGCTGTATATACGCTGCCCTTCGTTCAGCGCCGATTCCGTCAGAACATTTTCGTCCTTATCGAAATCCTCGGGGGAGCAGTTGAAATCCAGCGCAAGCAGCCGCTTGAGCTTGGGCAAGTAATCATTCATATTCAGTTCCTCCATTCCGTAATTTCCCGCATATCCTTACGCGGGCGGGGCGGCGGAGCTTCCTCGGGATAACCCAGCGCCAGAGCCGAGCGGAGCTCGCCGTTGAGCAGCGCGTTAAGCTCTCTCTGCGCAAAGCAGGTGTCGCATATCCACAGGCTGCCTATTCCCAGATTTTGGGCGGTAAGTATCATATTTTGTATTGCCGCGCCGATGGACAGGGTGTTGCATATCTCAAACTCCCGCTCGTCCGCAATCAGCGGCGCAGCCATATCCACGCCGAAAACATCAACAACAAATATCAGCAGCGGAGCCTGCCGCATTACATTAAGGGTACGCTCCGCGCCCGCCATTCCCGCGGCGCTTTGCGGCAGCAGGGGCGCGGCTTTCTCCCGCTCAAATCCCGCTTCCATCGCCGCCAGAAGCTCCGATTTGGATTTTCCCTCGGTTATTATGAACTTCCAGGGCTGGCGGTTTTTGGCAGAGGGAGCAAGGCTGCCCGCCAGAAGTATTTCCTCGACCGCGGCTTTGGGAACGCTGTCGGGCTTGAATTTCCGCACGCTTCGGCGGTCTTGTATTTCCTTTATCATTATTCCTCCGTAATATTTTTGGACAGCCGCCGCAGGGGAGTGGTGTAAAAATAATTCCCACCGAAAAACTCATCGGGCGCGCCCTCGCCGAGAATTTCCCCGTTGAAAAGCAGCCCGCATTTGTCGGCGCACAGCTCGGCAAATTCCGTATCGTGGGTAACTAGCAGCACCGCCGCCTTTTCTTTAAGAGACTTCAGCAGCTCCGCGAAATCCCGCTTTGCCGCCGCGTCCATTCCTTTCGTGGGCTCGTCGAGCAGAAGCAGATCGGGCTCGCCCGACATAAGCGCCGCCAGAGCCAGCCGCTGGCGCTCTCCCCCCGAAAGATCGAGCGGATCGCGCGAAAGCAGCTCCCCCGATATCCCGAAACGCGACAATATCTCCGTTGCTTCGGCTTCGGGGATATTCCGCGAGGTCAGCTCCTCAAGCGCGCTGTCCCGCCCGAGTATCGCGCAGGGGTTCTGCGGGAGGTAGGCGATCTTTTTCGCGCTCGTCTTTATTTTACCGCCCAGCGGTTTTATCATTCCCGCCGCGGCTTTAAGCAGCGTAGTCTTGCCGCTGCCGTTGCCGCCGAGAAGCGCGTAGATCTCCCCCTCGCAAAGCGACAGTGAAGCGCATTTCAGCGCGTCGGGCAGCCCTCTGCCATAGCTTACCCAAAGCTCCCTTATCGTTAAAACGGGCCTTCCGATTTTCCGCGAGACAGGCTTTGCGGGGGGATTTTCTTTGAGCCAGCGGCGCACGGCGGGGCTGCTTCTGCCCTCGCGGACGGTCAGGGGCGGGATATCCTCGCGCGTTCCCGAAAGCGCGTATATCCTCGCGGCAACGGGCAGAGCGCCGCGCATAGGGTGGTCGGCGGGAAGCATCTCCGCGAGCGCCCTCGGTTCGCAGTCGGCGGTGATATTACCCTTATCCATAACTATTACGCTGTCGGAGATAGGCAGCAGCTCCTCGAGCCTGTGCTCCGCTATCAGCACGGCTATCCCGAAATCGCGGTTGAGCCGCCTTATCGCGTCGATAAACGCCTGCGCGGCTATCGGGTCGAGCTGAGCCGTCGGCTCGTCGAGCAGCAGCAGCTTCGGGTGGAGCGCCGCGGCGGAGGTGAGCGCCAGAAGCTGCATTTCTCCGCCCGAAAGGGTCGCGGTGTCACGATCAAAAATGCCGCTCAGCCCGAAATATTCCGCGCACTCGGCGACGCGGCGGCGTATCTCCCCGCCCTCAAGCCCTATGCTTTCAAGCCCGAACGCGGCTTCATGCCACACCTTGTCCGTCACGATCTGCGCTTCGGGGTTCTGCGCGACATAGCCGATATACTCCGCCGCCTTTATCGGCGAGAGGGCGTCTATCGGTTCTCCCTCAAAAAATATCTCCCCCGACATTTTACCGTGAGGGCGCAGGCAGGGCTTCAGCATTCTGAGCAGCGTGCTTTTCCCGCAGCCCGATACTCCGCACAGGGTTGTAAAGCCGCCCTCGGGCAGAAAGAGGTCTGTCCCCGCCAGCGCGGGGGTATTTTCTTTGGGATAATAAAAGGTAAGGTTTTCGGTTTTCAGCATTTGTGCCCTCGTCACGTAAAAATTAGATCAACAAAACCTCGCTGCATCGGAATTTCAAAAAGGTCGAGTGTGGGTTTTGTGCAAGAATTATGTAACCGCTTATAGCATTTTGTGAATTTTGCGCAAAACTCCGCGAATGGCAAACGATGACCGGTTCCCGCAATCGACCGCAGGGAATGAGCGTAGCGAATGACCGAGGATCGCTTGCGGGAATTTTGAAATTCTTTTAAATCATTTAATCCTTGTCAACGCAATTTAAAAGCTGTCAATCCTTTATCTGTTTGATTTTGCTCAAATCGCCGCTGCAAAGCGCTTCAAGATTGCGGAATATCTTCTCCGCGTCCCAATCCCACCATCTCAGCTCCAGCAGGTAGCTTATAAGGTCGTCGTCGAAGCGCTTGCGGATTATTTTGCAGGGATTGCCCGCGGCTATGTGATAGGCGGGAATATCCCTTGCCACGACGGAATTCGCGCCGATTATCGCGCCGTCGTCGATATGCACCCCGGGGAGCACCGTCACATTCTGCCCTATCCACACGTCGTTTCCCACCACGGTGTCGCCCTTAAGGGGAAGATCTGACAGCGCCGGCACGGAGCATTCCCAGCCGTGCCCCATGATATTGAAAGGGTAGGTGGTAACGCTGTTCATTCGGTGATTCGCGCCGTTCATTATAAACTCTATCCCCGCGGCAATGGCGCAGAATTTGCCTATTATCAGCCTGTCGCCGATAAAGTCGTAGTGATGGGTAACGTGCTCCTCGAAGCGCTCCGCGCCGTTCGGGTCGTCGTAGTAGGTGTACTCGCCCACGATTATGTTCGGGCGGGTTATCACGTTTTTGATGTAGCACAGGCTTTTTATGTTCTCGTTGGGGTGGATAGCGTTAGGGTCGGGACCGTACTGCATAGTCAAACCTCCTTTATTACAAACTCGAAGCCGTTTTCGTGGGCGTATTTTTCCGCGGCTGAGTTTTCCGAGCCAATTATCTTGAAATTTTCCGTTTTGCGGTAGTTGGCTTCATTCCAAGAAAGTGAGTCGTCTCTGATACGGTAGTACCCAAAAGCGTATTCCCCAATGTCCTCAACGGAATCCGGTATATAAATTTCTTTCAGAGCTGTGGAATAGAACGCCTCATATTCTATTTGTTTCAAGCCCTCGGGGAGATTTATTATTGTAAGATTAGAACAGTTTTCAAAAGCGTATGCGCCGATAGTTTCAATGCTTTCGGGCAGTATAACTTCGGTTATCGACTCTTTATTGCAAAATGCGGAATCCGCAATAAGCGTTATCTTTCTTCCGTTATGTATTTCGTCTATCTTAACGATCTCATCGGTAAATTCATCGCCGCCGCGGCTGTAAGCGCGTACAGAATCCTTGCAGCCCAGAAGCGCGTTGGCGAGATAAACCGGACTCTGCGGCTGATTTTCCGCCCATTTCGTATAGCCGAAGGCAAAGCTGCCAAGCTTTTTAAAGGTACAGTCTGCGGTCACGTTTTCAAGATTTTTGCAGGCGCCGAAAGCTCCGCTGCCTATATATGCGATATCATTGTCCAGAACTACTCCGATCACATTTTCGTTTTCCCATTCGCCTTGCGGGTCGCCGGAAAAATTTCCGGTGATCTTCCTTGTGCCGTTTCTGAATTTCAGAACGGTATTATCGGGCAGCGGATCCTTCAGTCCCATTGCCCATTCGTTCAGATAAATTATATTGGTGGGAGAATCGTTCCAGAGCGCGGTATTTTCAAAAGCTCTCTCTCCCAGAAAAACATTTTCAGGGATATAAACGTGCGACAGCGATTTGCACCCCGCAAATGACCCCGCTCCGATATACCTCACACTTTCGGGAATCTTAACGCTTTTAAGCGATGAGCAGTATGCGAATGCCCTATCGCCTATTGTTTCAACGCCCTCGGGAATATAAATGTTGTCCAATAAGCTCTGCCCGAACCAAGCTCCCTCAAAAGCGCTGCGCCCGATATGCTTCAGTCCCATTGGCAGAATGATCTCCCTTAGATTGTAAAAGCCTTTAAAAACATTGTAGCCGATCTCCGTAATTCTTTCATCAATGATGAGCTTTTTCGCTTTCTCCGGCTCAAAAGAGGATTTGGGATCTGCGGGGTTATATTCTTCACCGCCCGGTATACTGCCCTCGCCGATAAAATTCATAGTGCCTTCCGCGTCGACAGTCCATAAAAACTCCTCTCCATAGCCGCCGACAGTATAGCCCCGACTTTCAAGAGCCTTAAGGTCGGGCGGGGCGGTAAAGGTTATGTCGTGAAGCTCGTTATATGCGACAAGCTCCTGCCCCGAAAGATTTTTCTTCAGCTTTGGAACGGCAAATTCCGTAAGACCGGTACAGCCCGAAAAAGCCCCCCTTTCAATAAGCTGAACACTGCCCAGCCCTGTTATCGAGCGCAGATTTTTGCAGTTTTGGAACGCGCCCGCGCCGATCCTTTTAACCTTTCCATCCAGTTTTACTATCTCTACGTTTTCACACTCGGCAAAAGCATAGTCGCCTATGTTTCCTGTTTCCGCGCTGCCTATCGTTTTGTAAATTTCACGCAATCTGCCGCGAAAGTTTTTCCACGGCTGCTCGTCGGGACTGCAAAAATTTCTCATATCGTCGTTGCCGATAAAAAATTTCCCATCATATTGCAGAGACCAGCTTGACGTCATATTTTTTTTGTCGGTGATGTTCATGTTCACGCAGCTTCCCTCAAACGCGAACATTCCCACGCTTAAAACGCTTTCCGGAATATTAACTGTTATATTCTCGCAGTCCCTGAACGCTCCGCGCGCTATCCCGGTCGTCCCCTCTTTTATGCTGAGCTCTCCGCCGACGCACCCGCCTTTGTATCTGTAATACACATTTCCCGCGTAAACCGCGCCGTCGGGTCGGCTTTTAAACCACTCGGTGCATTCAAAGGCTCCGTCGGTTATGCTGCACAGGCTGTCTGGGAAAATGAACTCCGAAATGTTTGGGCAATTTTTGAATTCACCGTAAATTGACTTTACAGTCTCGGAATACTCGACCCTTTTCAGGTTCGGCAGATTTTCAAAATCGTTGCGAACATCGGTTATCCCATGGTCAATATAAATCTCCGTTATTTGTTCGGAATACTCAGTCCATGGGATATCGCGCCACATAAAATCCGTCTGCCCCTCGCCGCCAACGGTCAGCTGCCCCGACTCGTCAAGCGTCCAAGTCGTGTTTCTTTCTTTGCTGTAATATCCATGCGCAACAATGTTCATTTTAACTCTCCCTTATATCCCTCGTGCATTCAAGCCAATAATTTTTGACCGCGGCAGAATTTATTCCGCCGAAGCCGCCCAAATCCTCCTCGAACCACTCAAAGCACCGCAAAAGCCGCTCTCTGTCAGCCGCATAGTCCTCGGTGCAGTAATATTGCATAAGATGGAGCTTTTTGTCCTCGGGGATAAACCGCAGTTTATTTTCCGCGCCGCCCCACTTAATGCTGTCATATTTCGTAAGAAGCAGCGAAACATGAGTATCGTACAAAATTCTCATAACATGATCGAGCTTGAAAAAATCACCACGGAGCAGGTACTTTGCAGTCATGCTGAAATGATACAGATAGGTTCTCGCAAGGCGATCGGTATCGCCCGCCCACAGACTGCCGTGCGGACAGTTTTCCGCCAGAGCGCGGACGCTGCCGTCCCTGTCAAAAATAATATCCTTTTCGGACAGATCGGCGTAGTGTATCCTGCACATGAAATCATCGATATGAGCCTTGTTCAGCAGGAAAATATCAAACTGAAAAACCCGCCCGTTCTTTTCAAGAAGATAGCCGTTGTTGACGATAGCCTTGCTGTTGAAGTCCTCCTCCCAACAGAGGATCACTTCGCCGCAAATCCCCGCCAGCAGCGCGTTCAAGCCCTGCTCGGCGCTTTTGAAATAATCCTCCCTGACCAGCAGCACCACGTCTACATCGGAATATTCGTCCGTAAGCCCGTGCATAGCCGAGCCGAAATCCCACGCGCCGAGAATACCCTCAGAGCGCTTCACTTTCCCGATAAAATCATTGAAGATGGCGAGCAGCTCTCTATTCATTTTCGCTCTCCTTGGCGCTTTTCAGTCTTGAGCGGCACACATTCCGCAGCACGCACGCCCCGCACTTCGGACTTCTTGCGACACATACCGCCCGGCCGTGCCACACCAGCCTGTGGCACAGCATAAGCCCCTCCTCGGCGGGAACACAGGCGCAGAGCTGCTTCTCCACCTTTGCCGCGTCCTTTGTATCGGAAAGCCCGAGCAGATTGGTTATTCGTATAACATGGGTATCGCACACCATGGCGGGTTTACCGTAAAGATCGCCCACAATAAGATTGGCAGTCTTTCTGCCCACCCCGGGGAGCTTCGTAAGCTCCTCAATGCTGTCGGGGACAACGCTGCCGTAATTATCCCTCAGCATAACGCACATCGACACGATATCCTTAGCCTTGGTCTTGAACAGCCCGCAGGACTGTATGTATTTTTCCACCTCGGACACCTCCGCCTCCGCGAAGGCTTCTATGGTGGGAAATCTCTCAAACAGCGCCGGCGTGACCATATTTACCCGCTTGTCCGTGCACTGTGCGGAGAGCCGTGTCGCAATCAGAAGCTCGTGGGGCTTTTCGTAGACAAGCGCGCACTTTACTGCGGGGTACTCCTCATTAAGCAGAGCTATTACCTCCGCCGCCAGCTTTTTCTTGTTTATTCTCATTCCTCGTTCCCGCTTTCCGCTTCGGATATCTCGGGAGCTCTCATCACCCGAAGCCTGGTTATCATTCTGTCCTCGACCTGCAATACCACCAGCCGCACTCCCTCGTAGTCCACCGTAGGCGGCATTATCTCGTCGCCCTCGGGGATATACCCCAGCTTGTCCGTGACGAATCCCGCCACCGTTTCGTATTCGTGCTCCTCGGGAAGATCGACCCCGAAAAGCGCCAGCACCTCCTCGGGGTCTGCCTCGCCTATGACCTCATACTGTCCGTCGCCGATATCCGTTATCTCGTTGCGCTCCGAGTCGTATTCGTCCTGGATATTGCCCATGACCGCCTCGATTATATCCTCCAGCGTAACTATACCCGCCGTTCCTCCGTACTCGTCCACCACCACAGCCATTCCGCTTTTCATGGCGGTGAGCGATCTGAACGTATCGGGGCAGGAGCATGCCTCGGGCACAAAGGTAACGTCCCTTAAAAAATCCTTCAGCTTAAAATCCACCGGATCATTTTTCCCGATAAGACAAAGCAGATCCTTCACAATAACTATCCCGACGATCTTATCAATGCTTTCCTCATACACCGGTATCCTCGAGAATCCCATATCCAGCGCCAGATATATCAGATCGTCCAGCGTTGTGGAATTGAGCTCCACTCCCACGATAGCCGTTCTGTGGGTCATAACGTCCCCCGCGTTAAGGCTTCCGAACGCGAAGATGTTGTTTATCATCTGCGCGGAGTCCTCCTCTATCGTATCATCGTCGGGAGCCTTGGCGAGCGCGTCCACCATACCCAGAAGCTGATCCTCCGTGATATCGCCGTAGTCGTTCCCAAGCGCCCTTTTCAGCAGAGCGCTCAGCCCGCGGTTGAGCGCGGAAAGCGGCGCCAGCAGCACCCGCAGCACAGGGTGCCGTTCAGGCGCCTCATTTTTCTGTTCGTTTGTACTTCGTGAATTATCAGTGTCCATCTGTTCTCCTTATTTTAAAAGAATTTTCCGCACCGCAACATCCAACGCTTTGCGTTGGATGTTGCTAGCCCGCCCGTAAAAGCTTCGTTTCGCTTCGCTCAACTGCGCTTTCACGAGCGGCTTGCGAAAAATTCTCCTGCGTGGGCTTGACGTTGATCTTTGCGAGCGTTGCTTTTGCTGCACGGGTCAAACGCTGCTCTTGGCAAAATTATTTAAAAGAATTTTTTGCGACCCGCCCGCCAAAGCTCCGCTTCGCTTCGCTTTGGTGGGCTCCCGCAAAAAATTCTCCTGCGTGGGCTTGATGTTGATCTTTGCGGGCGTTGCTTTGCTGCGCGGGCTGTGCGTTGATCTTTGCGGAATTATCCCCTTACATCTTGAATAAGATTAAGTCCCATATATTCCTCCGATGGCGAGAACCCCAGGCTCTCGTAAAGCCGCTTGCCCATATCCGTAGCGTCCAGGTCGACATAAGTGACCCCGCGCTCCCGCGCCTCCTCAAGGATCACATTCAGCATCTGTCCCGCTATGCCCTGCTTGCGGTACTCGTCCCTCATATAAACGTTCATTATACGCGCCCGCCGTCCCGTAGGGTGATCGAGCGTCGGCAGCAGTGAAACATAGCATATCGTGGCGCAGCCTACCGCGGTTTCCCCATCATAGGCGAGAATAGTGGTCTGATCTCCGCCCGAAAAATATTCCCGCGAATACTCCATGATCTCCCCGCTTATGCTGTCCTCGCTCCTGCCGTTTACGGCGGCAAGCATTTCCCTTCTTAATGCCAGAACGTCCTCGAGCTGCTCCGCGCCCGCCTTGATTATTTCTGCCATAATGCTCCCCCTATTCCTGTTTTAATGCTGATCTTTTATAAATTCCGCGTACAAAAACAACGGTATATCGTCATTTTTATCGTCGTTATATATTTTCGGCTCGTCCATTCTCACTAGCTTAAAACCTTGCTGCGCCGCCGCGTTAAGATAATATGATATCGGGCGGTGGAAATGCGTTGTCGCTCCCCAGAAATTATTCTCAAAAGAGTAAAGCGAAATATATCGGCTGATAGCCTTTGCGTGTTTTCCGCCGTCCCCGGGCAGCCATTCTCCGTCATAAAACGCGGGGTGAACTATCGAAAGCCAGAACGTCCCTCCGCTTTTCAGCACGCGCTCCGCCTCCGCAAAAGCGACCTCCATATCATCAATATCCATAAGCACCTGATTGCAGAAAACCAAGTCAAAGCTCTCATTCTCATAAGGGAGCGGCTTGGTGAGATCGACAATATCAAACCGCACATTTTCCGCGCCGCTTTTAGCTATCTCCAGCATTTTTTCCGAGCCGTCGCACCCGACGACTTCCGCGCCCATCTCATCAAAATACCTTGTAAACGACCCGTATCCGCAGCCCATATCAAGCACCTGCAAGCCGCCGACCCGCGAAAATCTTTCCCGCACGAACTCCTCGTTCCTGCGCACAAATTCGGATTTTTGCTGAGCGTCCGCATAGCTTTGCGCGGCACTGTCCCACTTTTCGATACTCATATTCGCTCCTTAATTATAACCCAAAAAGCCTTTCTCCGTTCCGCCGTGCCGTTTCGATCATTTCCTCGGTGCTTATTCCCTTTATCTCCGCCATTTTAGCCGCCGTCTTAATGATCATTCCGCTGTGGCTCTTTTGCCCGCGGAACGGCTCGGGAGCCATATAGGGACAGTCCGTTTCCAGCAGCAGCCTGTCCGGCGGAACAGCTTCGCAGGCGGCGGCCGCCTTTTTCGCGTTCTTGAACGTCAGCACTCCCGTAAAGCCTATATACAACCCAAGCGAGACCGCTTCCCGAGCCGTTTCGGCGCTCCCCGAAAAGCAATGCAGCACGCCGCGCGGCTTGAATTGTTTCAGTATCTCCATGGTATCGCCCGCCGCGTCGCGCGAGTGGATAATAACGGGCATATCAAGCCGCTTAGCGATCTCAAGCTGCTTAACGAAAACTTCTTTCTGAATATCTTTCGGCGGCTCGGGGTAGTGATGATCCAGCCCGATCTCCCCAAGCGCGCACACCGACTCGTCGCGCAGCATTTCCTCCAGCTGCTCCTCCCAGTTTTCGGGGAGCTCCGCGGCGTGCTCGGGGTGTATCCCCGCCGCCGCTTTGATATACCCATACCGTTTTGCAAGGGCTATCTCCTCGCGGCTGCTCTCCAGGTCGCACCCCACCGCAAGAACGCGCTCCACGCCCATTTGCGGCAGGCTCTCCAGCAGCCCGTCAAGCTCCTCCCCGAAATCCTCCCTGAGATAATGCGCGTGAGTATCAAATATCCCCATTGTACTCTCCTTATTTAAAAGAATTTTTTGCGACCCGCCCGCCAAAGCTTCGCTTCGCTGCGCTTTGGCGGGCTCCCGCAAAAAATTCTCCTGCGTGGGCGCAATGTTGATGACTTTTGAGTGTTGCTTTGCTGCGCGGGCACAGCGTTGATGACCTTTGAATGCCGATTTACTGCGGCTGCTTCATATAACTGTTAATAATGATTTCCCTGGTTTCATATGATTCAAGCGGCAGGCGGCCGCGGCCGCCGAAAAGCTCCTCGGTGGACTTGAAAGCCGCGTTGAACGCGCGGGAGATCACTTCATCCTTATCGCCGTCTACCACAACGCACTCAAAAAATGTTTTCAGGCGCTCCGCGGTGGGCACGGGCTGCCAGTATTCCGCGCTGTTCTCATCGGCGGCGCTGTTTCCGTACAGACCGCGTATCTGCGTGAGAAGCTGCTCCGCGTAAAGCTGAGCGCCGATGCTGGGCACGTTCCCCGACAATACCTCTCCCTGCTTTACGAACATGGCGCGGATAATATGCTGTACGCCCTCCGTCATGAGCTCGGAGCGTTCCTTTCCGCCGTTCGCGTTTATCCTGTCGACCGTGCTCTCGCTGTTCTCCTTTTGGGTAAGATTATTGTCCGAAGCCTGCTTCTGCGCCGAACGCTTTGTATAGGCGGGAGTAAAAGCCGCCTGCGACTTTATAAAGCTGTCGGTATGCTCCGAGGCAAGCGTGGAGCTTTTTGTTTCCGTGCGCTGCTCCGACGAGCGCGTCAGATTGGTCTGATTGACCGCGGGCAGATCCGCTATTCTTCCAATGTCCATATATTGACCCCCCCAGTGACTGTCTGTCCTGTATATAAATTGTTTATCTAAGCTATTATGCTTTTAAGCTATGTTGACGAGAAGCTGCTAAATGTTGACCGGAATTTGTTTAGGCAATACCGCACAAAGATTGTGCGGCAATTGCGCCGACAGATTTTTCGTCAGATTGTACAAGTTTGACGCCGGCGGGCTGACGCCCGCCAAGGAGAACTTGTGCAAGATGACGGAAAATATGCAAGTAAGTGCCGTACAAAGTGCGCAGCGCGGTCTTTGTGCGGTGTTGCCTATAAATGTTGACGAGAATTAAATGATTTAAATGGGAATTTCAAAATTTCCGCAAGCGATCCTCGGTCATTCGCTTCGCTCATTCCCTGCGGTCGATTGCGGAAACCGTGCAGTATTTGCCGTTCGGCAAATACGCACTTTTTGAAATTCGGATACGTGGGCTTTATGTTGATATACTTTTTTATCTTATTGTGCTGCCGTTGGGTGTGTCCTTGTCCAGGAACAGCACCCTTACGTCGTTTTCGCCCGCATCGCAGGCGAGTATCATTCCCTCGCTGTTCTCACCGCACAGCTTGGCGGGCGCGAGGTTCGCCACAAATACTATCTTTTTCCCCACAAGCTCCTCGGGAGCATACCAGGGCGCTATGCCCGATACTATCTGCCGTCCGCCGCGGCCGTCGTCAACAGTGAGCTTAAGCAGCTTTTTAGCCTTCTTTATCTTCTCGCAGGCGGTTATCTCGCCGCTGCGCAGCTTGACCTCCGCGAACTGATCTATCGTGATCACATTTGCCTTGTCCAGGTCCTCGTCCTCGCGGAAAGCGGGCTTTTCGTCCACCATCGCGTTCAGCTCGTCTATTTCCTTGTCCAGGTCTATTCTCGGGAACAGCACCGCGCCCTTGCTTACGGTCACTGTCTGCGAGAGCACGCCGAACTCCGCCAGCGTTTCATATTTGACATCGGCTTCTCCCGCGCCTATCTGCTCCCACACCTTGGGCATGGTCTGCGGCATAAAGGGATAAAGCAGCGCGGAGCAGATACGGATAGACTCCAGCAGATTATACAGCACCGCCGCCAGTCTCGGCTTCTGAGCCTCGTCCTTGGCGAGTATCCACGGCGTGGTTTCATCAATATATTTGTTCGCGCGGGATATCACCTTGAATATCTCCGCCAGAGCCAACGCGAGCTGCGCGTCGTCGACGTATGCCGCCACCTTTTCGCGAAGCGCCGCCGCCATGCTTTTGAGCTCCTCGTCGAGCGGATCGGCGGTTTTCTCGGCGGGCAAAGTCCCCCCGAAGAACTGCGCCGCCATGGAAACCGTTCTTGAAACGAGATTTCCGAGATCGTTCGCGAGATCGGTATTTATCCTGCCGATCATTATCTCGTTGGAGAAATTGCTGTCGCTGCCGTAGGGCATATCTCTCAGTATCTGGTAGCGCACCGCGTCCACGCCGTATCTTTCGCCCAGCACGAACGGGTCTACCACATTGCCGAGAGATTTGGACATCTTCGCGCCGTTGAAGTTTATCCAGCCGTGCCCGTAGAGCTTTTTCGGTACCGGTCTATCCAGCATCATCAGTCTTGCCGGCCATACTATGGAATGGAAGCGCACTATCTCCTTTGCGGTCATATGCAGCTCGGCGGGCCAGTACTTGTCAAAATCGTTATAGGTGTTATTTTCGTAGCCCAGGGCGCTTATATAGTTTACCAGCGCGTCCACCCACACATAAACGGTGTGGTCGGGGTCGAACGGGAACGGTATCCCCCACTTCACGCTTGTCCGCGAGATACACAGATCCTCCAGTCCGTCCTTTACGAAATTGTTTATCATTTCATTGACGCGGGTCTCGGGGCGCAGGTAGTCGGTATTTTTGAGCAGGTCGATGATCTTATCGGTAAATCCCGACAGCTTCAGGAAGTAAGCCTCCTCCTTGCTGTCGATGACCTCTCTGCCGCAGTCGGGGCACTTTCCGTCCACAAGCTGCTTTTCCGTCCAGAAGCTCTCGCAGGGCACGCAGTACTTGCCCACATAGCTCCCCTTGTATATAAAGCCCTTGTCGTGCAGCTTTGTCAGAATATTCTGTACGGTCTCTATATGATAGGGA
>CAZKJC010000023.1:0-1690 GCA_964552995.1 uncultured Ruminococcus sp. | reverse complement strand
ATTTCTCAACGATACCGTCCACAAATTCCTGCGGAGCCATTCCCGCCTTTTCCGCGTTCTGCTGTATTTTTGCACCGTGCTCGTCCGTTCCCGTCAGGAACATTACGTCGTAGCCCTGCATTCTTTTGAAGCGGGCGATGGTATCGCATGCTACCGTAGTATAGCAGTGTCCGATATGGGGCTTTGCCGAGGGATAGTAGATCGGGGTGGTGATAAAATATTTCCCCTTGTTTTCACAATTTTCTTTACACATAGTTATTTTTACCTCTTTTTCTACAAATTGATATTTTTTAAAGGCAAAAGCTGCCGGATAAAAATATGATTATACCTCTTTATTATATATCTTTTTCGCCAATTTTGCAAGTAGAGAGAAAAAAATCAAGAAAGTTTTACATATTACATAAAAAAGACTTGATTTTTTTTACGTTTTTTAGTACAATATAGATGGTATCATTTTTTTTACGCGAGCCGGAGCTGTATTACATAAATTTTAAAAGCTCTGTTTCTGCGTCACGAAGTTAAAAGCGCAGGGTAAGGCGGTATGCAAAGCTGCTTTAAAAATGGGAAAAGAGGTAAAAGTAATGTCAAACAGGCTTTTTCAAGGAATCGTTCACCAGATGAAGGACGCTGTGAACAGAGTTATCGGCGTGATCGACGAAAACGGAACAATTATCGCGTGCAGCGATCTCACCCGCGTAGGGGGCGGAAACGACTTCTTCTCGATAGAGCTGGGGGATTCCCACGAGGTCTTTATACGCGACGGCTATACCTATAAGCCCTTCGGGGTCCATGTAAAGCCCGACTATGCCGTTTTTGTTGAGGGCACCGACGAGCCTGCCGCAAAATACGCGGGTATAATCGCGATATCGCTTTCCGGCATAAAACAGTATTACGACGAGAAATACGACCGCAACAACTTTGTCAAGAATATCATTCTGGACAACGTATTGCCCGGAGACATCACGCTCAAGGCGCGGGAGCTTCACTTCAACGCCGACATAAGCCGCGTCGTGTTCCTCATCAGCGTTATCGCGGCGAACGACGTTTCGGCGTATGACGTTGTGCAGAATCTTTTCCCCGACAAGAACAAGGATTTCGTGTTCAATATCACGGAAAATGATATCGTTCTGGTCAAGGAAGTCAAGAACAATATGGACGTGAACGACCTGGAAAAGCTGGCTCGTTCCATTTCCGACACGCTTTCCAGCGAGTTTTTCACCAAGGTGAACGTGGGGATAGGCACGCCCGTTATGGGAGTGAAGGACCTTGCGCGGTCGTTCAAGGAGGCTCAGACGGCTCTCGAGGTAGGAAAGGTATTCGATACCGACAAGAATATCGTAAGCTATGACAACCTCGGTATCGCCCGCCTTATCTATCATCTGCCCACCACGCTGTGCGAGACGTTTTTAAAGGAAGTGTTCAAGAAGAACTCTATCGAGTCGCTGGATCATGAAACGCTGTTCACGATACAGAAGTTTTTTGAGAACAGCCTGAACGTGTCCGAGACCTCGAGAAAGCTGTTTGTGCACCGCAACACGCTCGTTTACCGTCTGGACAAGATAAAGAAGCTCACGGGGCTCGATCTGCGCGAGTTCGACCACGCGATCATATTCAAGATCGCGCTTATGGTAAAGAAGTACCTCGCAGCAAATCCGACCAAGTTCTGATAAAAAATTATAAATTACGGCTG
>CAZKJC010000022.1:6094-16218 GCA_964552995.1 uncultured Ruminococcus sp. | reverse complement strand
CATGGGCAACAACCCCATGGTCGGCGCTACCGTTGCTTGTGCCGTTGCGGTTGAAGAGGCTCTTAAGGGCTGATAAGCCGCTCGGTTAAGCCAAATGATAAATCCAGCGTTTTTCGCTGATCTGGCACCGGTCGAATTTTGATAAGAAAATCCGCCCACCGTGTTTTTAAGCCGGTGGGCGGATTTTTGGTTCTCAAAATGAAAAATTTTGATTATCAAGCGGACGGCAAAGGCGTTAGCCGTTAATTGTGCGGTGGTGCCTATAGTGTTTCGATTTAATAATGAAGACTTTGATAACATATGCGTTTGATATGAAACGGGGAACTCTTTTATAACAAACAACAATGGAATGCGAAAATGCAGAGACAGTATATCTTCTCTGCATTTTCTTTAGTAATTCAAAAAGGTTAGTTAATCATCCCATTCAGGATAATCGGGTGTCCAATCAACAATGCCCAGTTTCTTATAACGTCTATCAGCATTATGTTTTTGCTGGTGCGTCTTGCGGTTAGGATTAGATTGATTGCTGCGATTGTTAGAATTTGCACAATAAGCTTTATTATTAGGGTTATTCTGATTGGCCCAAGCGTTTAGTTGTTCTTGAGTGTGAGTCTTTCCGGATACTTTTTTCACTGCTTTACTCCTTTCTGAGCCAAAAAAACACGCACCTTGACTGTGCGTGGAAGCAGCATTTCTTTTTGCTTTACACGCACAAAAACAAAGCCAACGATAATTTAACTTGGCTCGATATTGTGGTGTAAAGCTGTGAAACATAGGGGAACTACATAAAAGTCACACTCAACTACTGTCTCGATTCATAACGAGCATTATCAAAGAATCAATAAGTTTCACGGTTTACCATTTTTTAATAACATTCAAAGCCATCCGGAACACCTTAATTCACAAGCTCGTTTTATGAATCAAATAGCGTGCTGATAACATATAAGAATGTTAATATATTTATTATAACACCTTATACTGTTCTTGTCAATATTATTTTCATATATTTTTCTAAAAAAATTTTTGGTAATCCAACAATTTATCATTTTTTAAAGCTTACGCAAATTTAAATAGTGCGCAAAATAAACCTAAGCAAAATAACCCATATCATAACATTTTCGGGCACATCAGTTTTAGAGAATATTTATAAAATATATCACAAATTTCCCTCAAATTTTATAGCTATTCTGACGAAAAAATTCTCCGAAAATTATACCCCAAATTTGCTGAACTTATGATATAATAAACGCATAGCAAATTTCGCAAGCCGCTGTGAAAGCGTAACGAAGTGAAGCTTTCATGGCGGGCCAATGCGGGCTTGTCCCGCATGGTGCGATAATTTGCTTTAGATAATATAATAAATTTATAACCTTTTGTATCGGGAGGAAAAGCTATGAGTATTGATATTAACAGAGATAATATCGGAACTTTGATCAAAAAGGCGATCGAAAACAAGGAGATCAAGGTTTACTATCAGCCCAAGTACAACGCGATAAACGGCAAAATACAGGGCGCGGAGGCGCTCGCGCGGTGGCAGATGTCAGACGGCGTGATGATTTCACCAGGTATGTTCATTCCGCTGCTGGAGGAGCTGGGGCTTATCGTTGATCTTGACTGGTACATGCTGCGTGAGACCTGCCGTTTTCTTGCGAACGAGACAAAGGCGGGGCGGCACGTTGTAACTGTTTCCGTGAACTTCTCGCGCTTTCACGCCAAAGATCCGAAATTTGCCGAGCGGCTCGCAGCGGCAGTGGACGAATACGGTATACCTCACCGCCTTATCGAAGTCGAGATAACCGAGTCCGCGCTGGCGTTCGATGGGATAGATATCATTGAATTTGTGCGCACCATCAAGGACGCGGGCTTTGATATCTCGATAGACGATTTCGGAAGCGGACTGTCCTCGCTGAATTTTGTAAAGGACGTTCCCGCGTCGGTGCTTAAGATCGACAAATCGCTGCTCAGCGGCAACTGCGAGAACGAAAAGGAGCGCATTGTGCTCGAGAGCATTTTCGATTTCGCGCACCGCCTTAAGCTCATTACCGTTGCGGAGGGCGTGGAGACCAAGGAGCAGCTCGGATTTCTGCGCACCTGCGGCTGCGAGCTGATACAGGGATTTCTGTTCGCTAAGCCCATGCCCGAGGAGGATTTCCGCGAGGCTCTGAAAAGCGCGGATTCCGCGTCCGAGACCGAGGATATCCTGCTTACCCTGCCGCCCGCGAGCGCTACGCAGCTTTTGCTGGACGCGGTGTTCAGGCGCTACCCGCTGGTGATACTCAGCAATCTCAGCCGCAACAGCTTTTATATGATGGCGTATGAGCAGTTCTCGACCCGCTCCTGCCCTTCAACGGGAGTTTATACCGAGCTTATCGTACACGGAGCGTCCACAATGCACCCCGATGATAAGCAGCTCTTTTCCGACACCTTTGATGTTGAGGATCAGATAGCGGCATACGAGAAAGGTCAGCGCGAGCGCGCGGTAGTCACCCGCCAGCTCGGCGACGACGGTGTTTACCGCCGCGTGGAAACCACGAATTATTATATGAAAAATCCCGCTTCGGAGGATATTCTGGCTATCACGCTGTCGCGGGCGATAGAGTAAGACCACATTCTAAATCGATAATGGATAATTAAGATATGCCGCGGGCGGCGATTTCAAGCCGCTTCGCGGCATATGCTGTATGTGGGCTTTGCGTTGCTCTTTGCCCGCGTTAGATCAACACTTTATGTTGGGAGAAAAAATTTCACCCGCGCCGTTTTTTCTAATATTTAATATAAAGTAATAACGCGCTCGGACTGGGGCTGACACCTACGGGGAGGACGGAAGCCGTCTGCAAGGGGGAAGAACAAAATCCGACAAAAGCGGGGACTTCCCCCCTCCCCCCTTTCCCCGCTTTTCTTTAGCACAAAGGCAAGGTCCGTTTCATGAACTTTTTGGGCAGTTATTAACACGACTTAACCTTTGATGTACATCAAGCGGCTTGACTGACAACAGTTACATGAACTTGAAAAAAATTTTGCAGTAAAATGCAGTGCCCGTGAGGTTATACTAAGGACAATGCCAAGGAAGAATTATCTCTCTTTTGGGAAACCGTGACGCAAGACCGTTTTCCGGCGAAAGCCGCAGGGCGGCATGACGGCGCAGCCGTTATCGAGAACCTCGGGCACTTATGAAAAGCCTTGAGGGTGAGTGCGCACGGCATTTGCCTCTGCCAATGGACTCCCCTAAAGATACGAGCGAATGTTCGGGGTAGGTATCGCCCGTGGGACAGTTGAGTATGTAATTACATAAAAGGAGAGAAATGCGGGATTTACAAGGAATAACGCGCTGAAAGGAGCAGGCTTAAACGATGCGCCCCCGACAAGTTATTCTCGCGGAACTTCCGGCACTGATGTCATGATATCGCGCGGGCTATGCGCATGACCCGCGCAAAACCGGAAGCGGAGAGCTTGGCTGAAAACCCTCGACCTTTAACGGGAGCTCAAAAGCTTTAAAAAACAGCTCATTGACAATTTAAAATTACCCATCGCAGTAAAGCAACGTCCGCAAGGAACGAGCGCTTGCGGGAATTTGTTGTTGTGTTTTTTTGCCCCCAAATCCGTTTTTTCCGTGTTATAATATACAGAGGTGATAAAATGGCGAAGCGTGAAGAGTTTGACAAATTATATAAAAAGTACCGGAATTTTATGTTTCGGGTTGCCTTTGATATTCTCGGAAACGTTTTTGACGCCGAGGACGCGCTTCAGGACGCTTTTTGGCGCATATCGGAAAATATGGACGGGATATCGGAGATCGACTGCCCCCGAACGCGCAATTTCGCCCTTATAATTACCAGGAACGTATGCTTCAATATGCTGCGCAAAAAGCGCGAACCGATCGAGCTCGACGAGGATATATCCTCAAACGAAAACGTTGAGGAGGAGTTTTTCTCGGAGGTCGGCGTCGGGATACTTGAGCGGGCATTAAAGCGGCTTCCTCAGAATTATCGCGATATTCTGTACCTTACGGCTTACGAGGAGCTTTCGCTGCACGCGGCGGCGGATATCCTCGGGATAACCTACGAGAACGCGAAGTCCCGCGTGAAGCGGGCACGGAAAAAGCTCTCGGAAATATTAAAGGAGGAAGGTTATGAATGATCTGAAGATAGCGCTGGAGAACGTTATGCAGAGCGAGATAGCTCCGTATGAGCGGGAGATGGGCGCGGAGCATATATTCTCCAGAAAATTCGAGCGGGAAATAGCCCGTATCGGAGCCGGGAGACCGCGCAGATCCGGCGCAAGAAAGCTTGCGGCGTTCGCCGCGGCGGCAGTGGCGGTGTTTTCGCTTGGCATAGCGGTAGGAGCGATCACCACGGGCTTCAATATTTCGTCCTACAACAGGGAATTTGACGGCAAGCCCGCGAAGCTGTTCACCGTTGAAAGCACGGAAAATTCCCCCAAAACCATTGAAACGGTCTACACCGTGGGGGGGCTGCCCGAGGAGCTGACGCGGCGGCGTACAAACTTCAACGAGGAGCGCACCCAAGCCTTTACGACATATATTCCCGACAGGGATACGATAAGATACGGCGACAGATATGTGTATGACTTCATCTATTTCCGTCAGTTCACGAGAGAGGCGTTCAGCGAGGTCTATCTCGCCTCGGATTACGTCACCTATAAGGAGCTTATGTTCGGCGAAAGCTCCGCGTGGTTTATTACCTATGAGCATTTTTACGGCGATGAAGCGGTTCTGGTATGGGACGCGGGGGATTATATCCTTAAACTGAGCGGCAATTTTGACGAGGAACAGGCTCTGGAGCTGGCAGGCTCTGTTGAGGTGTATTACGGGGAGATCACCCCCGGGGAATTTGAGGAGGTATGATCATGAAAAAGGTAATCACGGTCGTTTTAATGACGTTGGCTTCGGTCGTTGTGGCTCTGCTGATGGCAGGCGGCAGCTATCTCGCGGTGGCTTATTATAATATGAGCATAACTCATTTTGACGAGTATCAGATCAGCAGTACCAGGGTATATTTTGACGGTGTGGAATATGAAGAAATTTATGACCAAATGCTTGATGAACAGGGATACCATGTCAGCTATCCGCACTTTATGAATACCGGCAGGTGGGGATATACTATGGACCTTGTTGACTGCTACGCGGAGGTCGACAACGCTTGTATGGACTATGCCGTGCAGGTCTCCAATAAATATCACAACCTGGCGGTGCTGGACGCGGAGGTGGACTACACCCCCACAGTCCTCACCATAACCTTTACCGGCACGGGCTATCCCGAGAACGGCGAGCCGGAAAACCTCGACCGCACCTACATATTCGATATCGACGGCGCGGGGCGCGATAAGCTCCCTATACTGCTTAACAAAGCGGAAATTTTCGGCGAATAAATATAGCCACATAAAGCCCACGCATGAATTTCCCGCAAGCCGCCGTGAAAGCGCAGCCCGCGAAGCGGGCGGAGCTTTTACGGCGAGCTAGCACACTCCACCGCGAAGCGGTTGAGTGTGCGGTGCGGGAAATTCTTTTTAAATAATTGGCTTATCGTCAACATAACTTAACTGCATAATAGCTTACACGCTCAGTGCTGCGATAAATATTCTCCGTATTCGGGATACCTATACTTGATCTTTTCGCAGACTATCTTCGCGTATCGCCGATGTGTGCGCAGATACTCGGCATAAATATCGGGGTCGAACTTGTACTGCTCGCGGGTGCTGCGCAGAACGTCTATCGCAATAAGAATGCGGTCGCGCTGGCTGAGCTTCTTTACCTCGGTGCGGCACAGGAAAGCGGGCAGCACGGGATATTCCACTCTGCCCGACGTAAATATCCTGTCCCAGATATCCTGCCGGAACTGATAGAAGCCCTCATCGCCCTCCCACTCGCAGAAAGCCGTGATAAGCTCCGCGTGAAGTATCTCGCCGATAAGCTCGGCGGGCGGGATATACTGCCTGTAAGCCCCGAGAGCGTTCGACCAGCTCACCTCGCGCAGGGCGCGGCAAAGCGGGGAGAATATCCTGCCCTGCGCGGAGATATTGTGCATTTCCAGCCGTTTGAGACTGCGCGTGTTAAAGGCGTGTTCATTTATCGTCAGCTCAAGGTAATCGTGAACGATCTTTATTTCCTCTGCCGCGCCCAGATCGACCGAACGATAAGGCAAAATTCTGCTGCGTGGCTTCAGTGTGACGCTTCCGCCCAGCTTTTCCGAGGGATTATCCGTCACCCCGAGCATTTCCATATAGGGGTAGGGCATACCGTCGGAATACCACGCGGCAATATGCGGCGGAAACCAAAGATGCTTAATGCCCGGGGGAAGAAGCACCTTTGTACTCCTTGGGCATACCATGCTGTTATTATATCTTTCATAGGGAAAAGCGTCGTTGGAAAAGATGTTCGTGCACTGCGAGAGGTCAAGCGCGCACCCCGCGTAAGCCGCGTTTTTTCCCAGCGTGACGCACGTCGGCGGGAATTTCACCTCCGCGCCTACTCCCACCATAAATACGTCCATGCCGGTAACGCCGTTGTGCCGCAGTATCAGCTTGTATTTCTTGTGCATACGAGTGCCCGCGAAAGCCCGCGCGTCGTCAAGGCTGAACCGGTTGTTTGCGGCGAAGCCCTCCAGCCCGCTGCGGAAAAAGGCTTCCGTGCCGACGGTGCGCAGGCTCTCGGGGAGAATGATATATCTTAAATTTTCGCAGAGCCTGAACGCGCTCTCCCCGATAGACATAAGCCGCGCGGGCAGCCGCACAAACTCCAGCCGTCTGCACAAAAAGAAGCATTCCTTGGGTATATCCCTCACGCCGTCGCCGAAGACCACGCTCCTGACCTCGCTGCGCGAAAAGGCTCCCTCGCCTATTTTCTTTACCGAATTCGGTATCATCACCTGCTCGATAGCGGGCGCGTTGGAGACGTCCTTTACCGCAAAGGCTTCCCTGCCTATCTCGTTTACGGGCAGCCCGCCGATCCTGCTCGGGATAACGAGCCAGCTCCCGTCGCCGTGATAGTTGGTTATGCGGACGCTTTTTGTCTTTTTGCGGAACGCCCAGCCCAGTTCCGCCGCCTGCCGCTCGGTGAGCTCAACGACGGGTATATCGGCTTTCGGGAGCTCCCGCTTTTTGGGGATAAATATTTCGTCCTCCGTGGGGCATTTCGCGTTTATTTCGATCATCATAATATTCTCCCTAAGAACCTGTCCACATAGCCGCTCAACGCTTGTCTTGCGGCAAATTTTACGCATTTCGGGCTATGTGGACAGGTTCTAAAAATCAATTATCCTGTAATCCTTGTAGAACGTTCCGCTGTCCTTTATCTTTTCCTTGTCAAGATTTTTGGTGATAGGGTAGAGCACCCTTGCCGCGCCGTCCTCAAAGGAAAGATAGGGCTCGAAATCGCGGCTTATCTCATAGGCGGCGGGGAACTGGTTCGACACCCACCCCGGGTCGCAGGAGTACACATATATCCTGTCCCGCGCGAAATCCGAGGCGATGGAGTGGGTCATCATATTAAGTGAAGCCTTTGCCATATTGGTGTGAACGTGCCGCGCCAGCTTCTGTTTGGTGTTGAATCTCCCCTCGACGGAGCTTACGTTTATCACGAATTTATTATGAGCGCTGCCGCGCGCCGGCAGCTGCGCAGACCGTTGGTGAGCATAAAGGGCGCTGTCACATTGATAAGCTGTACCTCAAGCAGCTCCTGCACGGATATCTCCTCGGGCTTGCGCACCCAGGAATTGGTTTCGGGCGTTTCTCCGTAATCGGTTATCCTGTTGTCGGGAATAAGCGAAAGGCTCTGCCCGCAGGCCTGTATGGGCACAAGATGATTTCCGCCCTCAAGCTGCAGCTCGTTTTCGTGGATATCCAGCGCGGCGTAATAGGCGGCGGATTTTTTAACGGTCTGCGCCGCGTTATTTATCAGAATATCCAGCCCGCCGCCGCATATTTCTTCAATATGCCCCGCAAGCTCTCCGATACGGTCAACACGCATAAGATCGAAGCCGATGATATACAGCCTGTCCTTAAAGCTCTCGTAATCCGACTCGTTCATATAGTTTTCCAGCGCGGATTTTGGATAGCGCGTTACGGCGATAACGCTCGCGCCCTGCCGCAGCAGCCGCAGACAGACGGCGTAGCCTATCTTTATCCTGCCGCCGGTAACGCAGGCGAAGCGCCCGCCGAGGTCGCAAAAGGTTTCCCGCATACGGCGGTTAAGCTCCGCGCACTCGGGGCATATCCCGTAGCGCTCCATATTTCTGCGGCGGCAGATAAGGCATACCCTCATTTCGGACAGCTCCTTTCTTTTGTGGTCAAAAGATTTTCTCAAAAAAGAGATGCTTGCCGTGAAATATTGCGCCGCCCACCCTCATTTGCGAAGCGGCTATCAGCCTGAACCCCAGTTTTGTGTATAAAGAAACGGCGGGGATATTCTGTTCGCCCGTATCAAGTCTGACGGCGGTGCATGAGCGCTCCTTTGCGATATCCAGCGCGTAGTTCACAAGCGCCGTTCCTATACCTTTTCCCGCCGCGCGCGGGCGCACCATCAGCAAATGAATGACGTTCACTTTATCGTCCGATGCTCCGCTTCGCCATTTGATTTTCTTATACTCATCCGGCTGCTTCCGGTCAAGAATGATACTTCCCATAACAGCGCCGTTTTCTTCATATACGTATAGCGCTCCGCTCCGCAGGGCGGATTCCGCGGTATTTCTCGTGGGATAAACGCCCTCCCGAAAAACGGTGTATGCGCCATGCGCTTTTTCATGGGCGAAATGCTCCTTATACCCCTCTTCTATACTGTCCAGGTCTGCAATAACGGCTTGTCTGAGCATTTTTAGAACCTCGCTTGACTTTTATAATTATATATGTTATAATGATCCTGTCGGTAGTTTATATAAAATATCTTCCCACAATGAAGAAGAAGCGGCGTGCCGCCCGACAGCCCGTATAGCTCAACGTGAGAGCGACCCTCCTGCTAAGAGGGGAGACCGCGGTCGGACTCCGCGAACGGGTCAAAAAGAATTTGCGCGCGGGGATCGTAGGTTCCCGCGCTCATTATATACCTTGTATGACATCAGAATTTTATCGCGTAAAAAGCGGTGACGGTGCGGAATTCTCCCGACACTCTGTCGTTCCCTTTAAACACTATCCCGTTGTGGCTCATAAGCTCTCCCGCCTTTACCTCGGCGGCGGGGCAGGCGAATACGGTAACCCCCTCGCAGACGATTTGCAGCTCGTTACCTATAAAATTTATCGCGCCGTGCCCGCCCAGCCGTATTTCCTTGTAGGTTTCGGGATCACGCATTATAACGTGCAGCAGCTCCTTTTTGTCCAGCGCCTTTATCTGCGCGGCGCTCATGGAGTCTGCTTTATTTTTTTTACCAAACATATATTCTCCTGATTGAAAAAATTTTTTCGCGACGATTTAAATGTGAATTTTCCGCACCGCACACTCAACCGCTGCGCGGTGGAGTGTGCTAGCTCACCGTAAAAGCTCCGCCCGCTACGCGGGCTGCGCTTTCACGGCGGCTTGCGGAAAATTCCTGCGTGGGCTTTACGCTGCGCTTGGCGGGCGTTGCTTTGGTGCGTGGGCCTTATGTTGCTCTTTGCTCGCGTTGCTTTGCTGCTCCCACATGATGTTGCTCTTGGCAAATGATTTAAAAGAATTTCAAAATTCCCGCAAGCACTCTCCGTTTCGCTTCGCGGAGTTTTGCGCAAAATGCTACGAAATGCCTCAAGCAATTACATAACTGTTGCGCAAAACCCACACTCCGAGCGATTGCGGGAACCGGTCATCGTTTGCCCTACGGCAAACTCGACCTTTTTGAAATTCCTGCGTGGGCTTTACGCTGCGCTTGGCGGGCGTTGCTTTGGTGCGTGGGCTTTACGCTGCGCTTGGCGGGTGTTGCTTTGGTGCGTGAGCTTTACGCCGCTCCTTGCAAATATAACTGTCAACTATCAACTGTACACTATACACTGCCATCAGTCTTCGCCGAGCTTGAGCGCCTTATTGATATTTATCCTTCGTATGATTCCGCCAAGCACCGCAAAGCCGCCAAGCAGCATTATCGCGATGATCACATACATCTTTATATAATCCCCCGCGTCCCCTCTGACGATAAACGGCGGGG
>CAZKJC010000022.1:0-6084 GCA_964552995.1 uncultured Ruminococcus sp. | reverse complement strand
TGAAAAGCGGAATGTACAGGTCGCTCGCGATACCGCCTATCACAAATCCCGCCGCTATCGAGGCAACGCTGACCAGAAGCTGCTCATACCCCAGCGTCGCGATTATCTCCTTGAACGTAACGCCCATTGCGCGCAGCACGCCGAATTGCAGCGTCCGCGACCGTATCGAGATTATCCAATAGATCAAAAATCCGATGACCGTCATTAGCATTATAACCACAAACCCCATTGTCAGCGCGCCGTTCATTCCCTGGAGATCGGGGTCGGTTTTTTCCGCGATAAGAAGCTGCGAGCAGTCGGTTATCTTCTGTATTTTAATATTCTTTTCGGTTATATCGGCATACAGCTCTTCACTGGTAGCGCCCTCCTCCATCTTCAGCCATATCTGATAGGGCTGAAATTCGGTCAGCTTCCTTATATAATTATAATTCGCTATCACAAAATCCTTGTTGACCGTTTCGTCCGAACGGGATACTTCGGTTTGCTCCGCGGGGTCTATTGACGGGAAATAATCCACGAACGCGAGTATGGTGAGCTCTATCGCGTCGTTTCCGCCCCATTTCACCGTTACGGTGTCGCCGAGCTGCAAGCCCTTTTCCTCAAGAGAGCGGCTCGCCAGCACGCCCGAGCGGCATTCCGCAAGCGCCGCGCAGTAATTCCACCAATGCACCGGCAGCAGGTCGTTTCTGAACCAGGCGGTCTGTGAGAACTGCCCGGGCTCTATCGCCATAAGACCTGTCTTTGAACGCTGCATCTCGCCGTTTATGGCAAGATCAACGTCCTCTTTCAGTACCTTTGCGGCGCTCTCAACGCCTTTGAGATTCTCGAACTGCTCAAAGTCAAGCTCCACATATCCCGAGTTGTCCTCGGTCGATTCCAATCGCCAGAACGCGTCTATTACCACGTCAGCGCCCGCCGAATAGTATATCCTGTCGGATTTGCTGTTGTTTATCGCGCGAGCGGTGTTCGCCGAGAATATACCCAGACCGAAGGTCACCACCAGGAACAGCATAAGAAAGCGCTCCCGTCCGCCCTGCGAACGCGCGACGGAGGTTATCGCGACATACTGCGACACGCTCCAGAAACGCCGCCCCAAGTGATAGATCAGCTTCAGCAGATAGGGGTAAAGCCGTATGAACAGCAGCCCCGCGCCCAGAATAAACATCGTGGAGAAGATAAAATACATCGGGTTTACGCTGCCGTCGGAAACGTATGCGCCCTCCTCAAACAGCTTTTCTATCCTGCCCGCCGTAAAAAGATACCATACGAGCGAGCCGCCGAGCAGTATAACGTCCGCGAAAGCCTTCTCCCAGACGGACATTTTTACCACCTTTGCCTTGCTCTGCTTATACTTTACAATAGAGAGCTTTGAGGCGGGAATAATGGGCAGCATGGTGGTGGCAAAGAATATCACCACCGCGATAAGCGCGTATATCACCGCGTCCAATGACAGCCGCGCGGACAGTCCGGTGCGGTTGACAAATTCAAGAAATCCGTTGGAAACGCCGAGGAAGCTGCACAGGATCAGCCCAATAAACGGCGCTATCACCAGCGTCGCCAGTCCAAGAACTCCCGTTTCGAGAGCGTAAATGGCGAATATCTGCTTTGAGGAGGCGCCGCGGCTTTTGAATACAGCGATCTCGTTCTTTTCCTGCTCCACGTTGAGCTGCGATACCATAAACAGGTAAAACGCCAGCATTACGATGGAGGGTATCTGCAATATCCACAGAAGCTGCTTGAGAGCATCGGCTCTCTCCGCGTATTCCGTCAGAATATCGTAAACGCCCATTCTGAACTGATATCCGTAGGCGGGGTACAGCTCGAAGTCCTCTTCAAGATCGTCCGTGACGGAGTTAAGGCTGTTGAGATCGAGATGATTGTAGTCAAAGCAGCAACGGTAGTTTATGTCGTTGAGCGTGGTGACTCCCGTCATCACATAGTCGTTCATAAAAAGGTCGTAGTCCATAAACAGCCCGTTGAGGTAACCGTCCATAGTTTCCGACCAATAGGAATCGTTGTCGTCGGACAGCTTGAAAACTCCGACGACCGAAACGCTGAGCGGAGCGGTCTGGCTGTAAAAGCTGTTCTGAATGGGATAGGTCTGCCCGCATACTATATCGAGGACCTTGAGCGCCTCTTCGTTGCAGATTATCTCAAAGCTGCCGTCGGCGGCGCGCTGCCCCGAAAACATTCTGCCGTCTATGATCTCTATGTGATCCTCGATACCGGTCATACCGATCATTTTGGTGCGGGTGGTGCTGCCGCTCATCATATACTGAAATCCGTCCGACACGATCAGCTTGCTGTTGTCGGCGGGCATGGCAAGACGGCGCGACTGTCCGTCGGCAAGCGCGGAAAGAGTGCTGACCGCGGTCACGCGCTCCTCGGTGGTCGTTTTCAGCGGCAGCGACGCCGAAACCGAGTATTCCCCAGGGTACAGCCCCGTGTCAAGCTGGTATTCCTGCATATCCTTTATAAGTATGCGCTGCAGGGAGGCGTTCATATAGATCGGCACGGCGCTCATCATTCCCGCCGCCATCAGAAATCCGACAAAAAGGCACAGTATCATCCACTTTGTGTTGCGCATTTTGCGGAAAAGAAGTGTAAACAATGTCCGTCCTCCCTATCTTACAACTACCTTGTCGCCCGCGGAAAGCCCCGAAAGTATCTCCGCTTCGGTCGCGTTTTCGATACCGACGGTCACGTCGACCTCTTTCTTGTTCTCGTTCTCGTCAAGAATGGTGACATATTTCCTGTCGCCGTCGGTCTTTACAAGATTTTTCGAGATGACCACCGCGTTGTCGTGCACCTCTATTATAGATGTGATATCCGCCAGCGTTCCTATTGAAATAAAATCCGGTATGCCGTTGTCGAATTCGCAGTAGATGCTCGCTGTGTCCGCGGCGAGGTGGGGGTATTCGTCATACAGCCCCTCTATGCTTTCGGCGGGAGTTTTGGAAACGTACCCGCTGAATTCCTCGCCGTTCACCGTTATTACTACATCGCTGCCCAGCGTGAACGTCCTCATATTGTTTGAGGTGTATTTTATAAAGAGATTTGTGGGATCGACTACCTTGACGACGGTCCTGTAAGCGGTGACCGTCGTCCCGGGCTTCATATTCTCCGTAAAGCAGACCTGCCCCGACATTCCGGCGTAAAGCCGCGAGTTCTGAAGTCTGCGCTCGTACTCCGCGAGAGTGTTCTGCTCCATCTCATACTGGAGCCTGTCCGCTTCGCTGTATCCCGCAGTAAGCGCGGCTTTCTGCACGATAAGCTGCTGCTGCTCGTAAAGATAGGGGAGATCGCCCGTGTCCAGCTCCGCCAGAAGCTCGCCCTCCTCAACAAACTGCCCTGCCGTTACATAGATGTTTTTGAGCAGACCGCCGCTTTCGGGGAACGAGGCTTCATATTCGCTCTTTGAGGTCACATATCCCGAAGCCATCACGGAATTGACTATCGTCTTTGACCGCGCGGTATATGTCGAGTAGGAAACGTCCTCCACCGCTACCGTGGGCGGCGCGAGAAGCTCCTCCTCGGCGGGGAAGAAGTAGCAGCCTGTCAGGGATAGTATCGCCGCAAGCGCGGGAATCGCGAATAATTTTCGTTTCATTTTGTATCTCCCGATATACATTTTATTTTCCGGCCGAAAAGCCGAAGCGTAACATAATCACATAAATATACAATTATACTATATCATATTTCACCGAAAAACTCCATAGAAAAAATGAAAAAACGGTGATATAGACAAAAAACGCGGAGCGGTTTTGTGTAAAATTCCTCTTGATATATATATATATATATTATAATGAGGTTTGTAGACTTTTTGATATTGTGTAGGCAATTTTTTTGGAGGTACTATTATGGATTATGTCAAACTATCTGAAATGCCTGTTAAATACGATTTGCTGGGCTGCTGTGTGGAGCTGTTGCATATTATTTTGTTAAAAGAAACGTTTAGCGGAAAAGTGGTAGCACAATTGCAGTTTCGCAACATATCCGATTTGTCAATTAAATCTCTATATGTTTCAATCAGATGCTATAACGAAATGGGTGATATATTAAACGATGAAACTCCGTTTGAGTTTGTGTATCAAGATCTAACTGCCGGATATGGCGAAAAATTCGGCGATAGAATCCCTGTTTCAATACCGGATGAACACACTCGAAAAATTGATGTATGTATTGAAAAGTATATGCTTGCAGATGGTTCAATTCATGATAAAAGCGAGTTTAAAAAAGTGGATTTGCCGGAGGGCGGTAACCGCATTCCGAAACATATTATTGATGTTTTTGAGAAAACAGAGCAATCCTCTAAATATAAGACACGCTTTCCGAAGACAATATACCCATATATTGTCGGCGATTGCTGGGTTTGCTCCTGTGGCAAATTTAACAGGACGGATATCTGCGGCAGATGCAGACTGGGCAGAGGACAGCTTTCTTTTATTACTCCCGAAAACTTAGAGGAGTGTTTCGAGAAAAATAGGGAAGAGAAGCTGAAAATTGAAGCGACGAAAAGAAAAAAGCAAAGGAAAATAGGGATAACCGTTGGCTCTGCTACGGCTTTGATATCTATTGTTCTTTTGTTTACAAAGTGGCTTGTTCCATATGTAATTGTGCCAAAAATGAACGCTGAAAAATATGAAAGAGCAAGTTATCTTGAAGAAATCGAAGATTTTGATTTAGCTTATCAATTGTTTTTGGAGTTGGGCGACTATGCAGATAGTACAGAACGTGTTGTAAATTTTGAAGAATATACGAATGCCTGCAAATTGTTGAAAAAAGAAAAATATCAAGAGGCGTATGAAATATTTAAGCGGCTTGACGACTATCGGGATAGTGAAGTTAAAGCTGAGGAAGCATATGAGCATTTAAAGACAGGAGAGTTTACAGAAACTAAAACCATTACAGTTGGAACGTCAATGGGTAGCGTTGGCGTTTATCATCCGGCTAGATCAAGGACAGAAAATGTTGAGGCGAAAGTAACTATGCTGTATACTAATGGTATCCCTAATACAAAAAACGCTGTAATTGAATTTACAGGGTATCAATATGAGTATGGAAAATGGAAAGAAGCTCAATATTATTATGTAGGCGAATTCAATAATGGCTCAATTACAGGATATGGTAAACTTTACGCGACGATTAAGACCCAACATTACCTTATATATTATGGCGAGTTTGAAGATGGCGTATTTTCGGGGATTGGTAATACTTGCAGGGTTGGCGGTAATGTGTTTCTTAGCGGGTTTTGGAAAAACGGAAATATTGCTGGCGATTACACGAGATACAATGCGAGTGGCAATGTATATGATAGAGGATATGTTGAGAATGAAATTGTATATAGCGATAAATATGGGGAAGAAGATAATTCCAATCTAATGCCTAAAACTTGGCCGAATTCAGTAAACCAGTAAAAGAAAGGAAGTTTGTATTATGAAAAAGATTTTGTCTGTAATTTTTTTGATTGTGGCGGCTGTTTGTATGATTTTTGCCATAATAAGCATTTCGACTGGCTTTGACAAGAAAAATCACTACCGGAACTATGATGAGTACTCTTGGGGAAGCGTAAATGCCTATGTGGGCGGCGATGCGTACAATTATATTATCAATGCAGGGTATTTTGCGGGATATATGGCACTGGGCGGTTGCTTAATAATTTCATCGGTAATATGCTCGGCGACCGGTGTAGTTATTGCGATTTCAAAATCAAATCACTCTCAAACTAATCTTCCGCCAATAAATGAAGCTGACACTCGTGCTGAATTGCCGCCTATTAGTGAAATCTAAGCAACGGTGACCGAAAATATAAATTTTCAAAAAAGGTATTGACAAACTCTTGAGTGTGTGCTATAATAATTAAGCTGTTTGAAAGACAGCGAGAAAGATATCGCAAAAGCTCGAAAAAATTTGAAAAAATTAAATTTTTTCAAAAAAGTGGTTGACAAAGTCGGGAAGATGTGATATACTGAATAAGCTGTCCGAAAGGATGGCGAAAAGCTCCTTGAAAATTGAACAATACACGAATTAAAAATACCTTGTCGATTCAGCGCGGAGGCGAATACCGAAGCGCGATGAAGCAAA
>CAZKJC010000021.1:0-16405 GCA_964552995.1 uncultured Ruminococcus sp. | reverse complement strand
CGAGGTCCAGACGGGTGTAGGGCGCACGGGAAAATTCCTCGCGGGTGATAATTTTGGCAGGAAAGCCGACCTCACGACCCTTGCAAAGGGGCTTGCGGGCGGTATCCCGATAGGGGTATGCCTGGCGGGAGAAAAGTGCTCGCGGGTGCTTACTGCGGGAACTCACGGCTCTACGTTCGGCGGTAACCCCATATGCTGCGCGGGCGGCACGGCGGTGCTGAACAAGGTCAACTCCGAGGGATTTCTCGGCGAGGTGGCGGCTAAGGGTAACTATATCCGCGAAAAGCTGCTGAAATGCGGCGGGGTGGCTTCCGTTTCGGGAATGGGTCTGATGATAGGCATTGAGCTCAAAACAAAGAAAGCGGGCGACGTGGTAAAGGCGGCGCTTGATAAGGGACTGCTGCTGCTCACCGCAAAAACAAAGGTAAGGCTGCTCCCGCCGCTCACCATAAGCTATGAGGAGATCGACGCGGGGCTGGAGATACTGACGGAAATTCTGAATAATTAAAGGAGGAACCGCATGAAAAAATTAACAACAATTATGTCGCTGCTAAGCGGGCTTATAGCCGTACTCGCGGTCATTCTGAACTTTCAGGTGATCTTCGGGCGCGGAATGTTTATCGGATTCGCGATGTTTTCAATGATGAGAAGCGGCGGATTTCTGGGGTACATCGGAAATCTGCTCGGTGTGCTCGTGACCGCAGCGGCGTTCGCGGCAATGTGCTGGTACGGTCTGAGCGTTACCGTAAGGCACAAGGATACCGCAAGACGTCCCGCGCTTATTTCGGGGATCGTCGTTACTATTATTGCGCTGATCTCGCTTTTTTGCAGCATTGCGGGACACGGATTCAATTTCGGAGATATTCTGATACTGCTGTTCCCTGCTGCATTCACATTCTGTATTATTCAGACGACAGAGGTGTAATAAGCGGAGGGTATTATGCTCGACATACTGACGGAATATTTCTTCGGGATATTTTTTATCGGCGTACTGCTGTGTATTCCCATTATGATCTTATCCCATTTCTTTTATAAGGGAAAAAAAAGGACGATCAAGGTCATTAAGCTGCGCTCCGTCACAAGGGATATGGTGAATTACAGTCCCACTAAATTCAACAAAAGCAACTACGCGGAATTTATCCATAAAACCGTAGATTTTCAATATGTCGGCAGGAAATATATCCATACGATGAACTGCGGCGACGATGTATTCAAAAAGCTTCATACCGGAATGGTTTGCAGGGTTCGTATACGATACAACAGTATCGTTGCAATTTATTTTGATAAAGAGACGCGGAGGAAGAGACATTGAATATCAGAATTATGACCCGTGAGGATTACGGCGCAGTTTACGCCCTGTGGCTGTCCTGCAAGGGAATGGGGCTGAACGACCTCGACGACAGCGAGGAGGGAATTTCGCGGTTTCTCGCGCGCAATCCCTCGACCTGCTTTGTCGCGGAAGCCGATAATAAGGTGGTCGGCGTGATCATGGCGGGAAACGACGGGCGGCGCGGATATATCTATCATACCGCCGTAAGTCCCGATTATCGGAAAAGAGGTATCGCGCGGGAGCTTGTAAACGCGGCTTTAAGGGCGCTTGAAGCTCTTGGGATAAACAAGGCGGCTCTGGTGGTATTTGCCCGAAACGAGGATGGGAACGCTTTCTGGGAAAGGCTCGGATTTACCTCGCGCGGCGATCTGACCTACCGCAATAAGGCAATGGCGGAAATGGTGAGGATAGATACCTAAGCGCTAAGCTACGGCTTCACCGTGATATAAAAGAACACACCAAAATCGTGCGATCAAAAGCACGTTAAGCAAACAGCAACACAGCGACCACGCAGCAAAGCAACGCTCAAAAACAGCAATATTCCGCCCACGCAGGAAAATTTTCCGCGAGAGCGCAGTTTTGCGCAAGGTTCAAGTGGCAGCTTTTAGCATTATGCGATAGCATGCGCAAAACGCATTGTGAAAGCGGAACGAAGTGGAGCTTTCGCGGGCGGGTCGCGGAAAATTTCTTTAAATCATTCGCGGAAAATTTTTTGAAATCAGGAGAAAAATATGAAACATTTATTGAAAATGCTGGATCTCAGCACAGAGGAGATCATCGACATTCTGAACCTTGCGGATCAGCTCAAGTATGAGCAGAAGCACGGTATACCCCATAATGTTTTAAAGGGTATGACGCTTGGAATGATATTCCAGAAGTCCTCGACAAGAACGCGCGTTTCTTTTGAGACGGGTATGTATCAGCTCGGCGGACACGCGTTGTTTCTGTCGTCAAAGGAGCTTCAGATAGGGCGCGGAGAGCCCGTGCAGGATACCGCTCGCGTTCTCTCGCGGTATATCGACGGAATTATGATACGCACGTTTGAGCAGAGCGAGGTGGAAAATCTCGCGGAATACGGCAGTATTCCTGTCATCAACGGTCTGACGGATTTCTGCCACCCCTGCCAGGTGCTTGCCGATCTGCAAACCGTCCGCGAGTACAAGAACAAGCTGGACGGGCTCAAAATGTGCTATATCGGCGACGGCAACAATATGGCGAACTCCCTTACCGTGGGCTGCCTTAAGGTCGGTATGGACGTTTCGCTCGCCTGCCCCGACGGATATCACCCCGACAAGCAGGTGCTGGATTTCGCCGCGAAGTACCCCAACTTCAAGCTGGTAAGCTCCCCCAAGGAGGCGGCGGCGGACGCGGACGTTCTGTTCACCGACGTTTGGGCTTCCATGGGTCAGGAGGACGAAGCCGAAAAGCGCAAGATCGCCTTTAAGGGCTATCAGATCAACGACGATATCATGAGCGTGGCGAAGTCCGACGCGATGGTAATGCACTGCCTGCCCGCGCACCGCGAGGAGGAGATAACCGCAAAGGTTTTCGAGCAGCACGCAAACGAGATATTCGACGAGGCGGAGAACCGTCTGCACGCTCAAAAAGCGGTAATGGTGCGGCTGATGGCTCACGAGGGCTAATGAATGGCAAAGGTCGAGAGGATAAAATGCGGCAACGGAAACTGCTATATCGTTTCGGACAACGGGAACGCAGTGCTTGTTGATACCTCGCTTGAAAAATACCGCGAAAAGATACTAAGCGCCTGCAAGCCCTACAAAATGCGCCTGCTGGTGCTTACCCACGGACATATCGACCACGCGCAGAACGCCGCGTTTCTCGCAAAGGAGCTTGATATCCCCATCGCCATGCACAGGGCGGACGAGTGCCTGATCGCCGACAACAACGCGCAGGAACTGCACGCGCATACTCTGCTTGGGAAGCTCGTGCTTAAGGTGTCGGTGGACAGCACCTTTAAGGAGCAATTCCCGCCATTTGTGCCGGATGTTTATCTGTCGGAGGGCGATACTCTGGAGGAATACGGTATTCCCGCGGAGGTGATCTCGCTGCCCGGGCATACGGACGGCTCCATTGCATTGGACATAGACCGCAAAACGCTGATAGTCGGCGACGCTCTTATGAATATGTTCTACCCTACCGTTTCCATGCTGTATCACGACAGGGCGGAAATGCTGAAAAGCGCGGCGAGAATATCGGCGCTCGGCGACAGGCTGATATACTTCGGGCACGGCGCTCCCGTTAAAAACAAAAAATGGGATCGCTGACACATTTTTGAGGGTCTTTCGGGTACAATAAATTCAAACTTAATAAGAGGTAAGCGCGTCTTACCTCTTATTTCTTATCTCTAAAGGGAGTGATCTATTGGGCTTTGTTTTAACGGTGGGAGATCTTACCGGTGATCTGTTCGGCGGGGTATTCCCCGCCTGCGGGGTGATCTCGGCGGACAGCGTGGGAACGGTCGACGCGGCGGACTGCGCCGTGATACTGCGGAAAAGCTCCCCCAAGATCAATATAAAAAGCGCTCTCGGGGTGATCTTCAACGGCGACACGCCGCCCGACGTTCTCCCCGACGGAGTGCAGCTTATTTCCGTGGGGATTGGCGCAAAAAATACCGTTTCCATAAGCTCCCGCGCCGCCGACAGCATCACTCTCTCCCTCAACCGCACCATACGCACACAAAACGGCGTATGCGAGCCGCTGGAGCTGCCTGTGCCCGCAGACGAGAACGCGGACGTATACGACTATATGTCGGCTTTCGCCGCTTCGCTGCTTATCAGCAGCGAATAAAAAATGCCATAGCCGCGTGGCTATGGCATTTTTGCGCGGGATAGGATTACTCTACGTCCTGGAGCGCGTCGTAGCCGCTCTCCCCTGTTCTTACCTTGATAACGTCGGCAACGTCGTATACGAATATCTTTCCGTCGCCGATCTTGCCGGAGTAAAGCGCTTTCTTGGCGGTCTCGACCACCGTTTCAACGGGAACCTTGCACACAACTATCTCCGTCTTTACCTTGGGCAGAAGATGAGTTTCCAGCGGAACGCCGCGGTAGAACTCCGTAGCGCCCTTCTGCATTCCGCAGCCGAGAACGTTGGTGACCGTCATACCCGTAATGCCGATCTCCGACATAGCGGATTTAAGAGCCTCAAAGCGCTCCTGCTTGCAGATGATGACCACCTTGGACATACCCGAGCCGTCGGAGCTGCGCTTGTAAACGGGCACGGCTTCGGTGACCGGAGCAGACTGCTTCATGGTGTCGACCTCCTTTTCCTTGCCGCTTGCGGACATCTCAACGTGCATAGTGGGGATAAAGTCCGCGTAGGAGGAGGGCAGACCATGCTCCGTGGCGTCCAGGCCAACGACCTCCTCATGGCGGGAAACGCGCAGACCGATGGTTTTCTTTATTATAAGGAATGTAACGGATATTGCGGCTGCTGTCCACGCGATGACCGACACGATACCCAGCGCCTGGATACCGAGCTGCTTAAAACCGCCGCCGTAAAACAGACCCGTAATGCCGTTCTGACCGTTGCCGGTAGCGAAAAGACCCACCGCCAGCGTACCCCAGATACCGTTGCAGCCGTGGACTGCCACCGCACCGACAGGGTCGTCTATCTTCAGTATATAATCCAGCAGCCATACGCCGAAGCATACCAGCAGCCCCGCCACCAGACCGATAACAGCCGAGCCGAGAGCGTCAACATCCGCACAGGAAGCGGTCACCGCCACCAGACCTGCCAGAGAGCCGTTAAGGCACATGGAAACATCGGGCTTGCCGTTCTTCACCCATGTGAAGATCATTGTCGCGCAGGTCGCCACCGCGGGAGCGATGGTCGTCGTGAGGAATATCTGCGCCAGATATTCCGTGCTTGTCGCCGCCGCGCCGTTGAAGCCGTACCAGCCGAACCAGAGGATAAACACGCCCAGCGCGCCCAGCGTCATGGAGTGTCCCAGAATAGCCTTGGGCTTGCCGTCCTTGTCAAACTTGCCGATACGCGGACCGACCATCTTCGCGCCGATAAGCGCACAAACTCCGCCGACCATATGTATAGCCGCAGACCCCGCGAAATCCACAAACCCGAGCTGAGCCAGCCAGCCGCCGCCCCATATCCAGTGAGCCTCTATAGGATAAACTATCGCGCTGATAACTCCCGAATAGATGCAGTAGCTTATAAACCTGGTGCGCTCCGCCATCGCGCCCGAAACTATGGTAGCCGCCGTAGCGCAGAATATCAGGTTGAACACGAACTCCGCGCACCTGTCGAAATTTGTGAACGAGGTGAGGATATCAAGATTCGGCACGCCCACCAGACCGAACAGCGCGTCCTCGCCGAGCATAAGCCCGAAGCCGATAAGAATGAAAACCACCGTTCCTATACAGAAGTCCATAAGGTTCTTCATGATGATGTTTCCGGCATTCTTTGCTCTTGTCATACCGGTCTCCACCATCGCGAAGCCGCACTGCATAAAGAATACCAGCGCCGCCCCGATAAGATACCAGATACCGTTGCCGTCCCCGACATTATACATCGTCTGATCGACGACAGATTGGATCGCGGCATTTCCCGATTCGGACAATACCGTCAAAATTGCGTTCATTAAAGACCGCCCCTTTCAAAATGTTCTTTGCGTAATATCACGCGATAATAATTGCGCGGTGTTCCCTCAGCCGTTTTAATGAAGGATTTTTACCACCGCTTGTCAAAACGACCGTTTATAAAAAGAAAGGGCTATGACACAGATCTTCGTTGATCTATGCCATAGCCTCTTTGCTATGTTTATATTATAGACTTTTTTATGCTGTTTGTCAAGCAGTTTTTGCAAGAAATATTTTAAAATCCTGCATTTTGTGGAATGTGCTGTCTTTCAACAGGGAAATCGCGGAATTTGTTGGTTATGCCCGCAACTACTAAGCCGACAAAGCGGAAATACCGCCTTGCCGGCCGATAAATTATAGAAAGATGTTTTGTTATGCTCAGATTATGCCCGTCACCTTGAGCACAGTAACTCCCGGGGTCACGCTCCACGCTCCGGTGGTGGAATCCACGGAGTAGGCAGCGGCGGGAACGGTCACATGCCCCGCAACGGTACGGAAAAGTCCCGTGGACGTATCATAGGTGTAGTCTGTGCCGGCAGTAAGGGGTTTAGAATTGAGCGTCGCGGTAAGGTTGCGGAGAACCGGATCAAAGATATCGGATATCGAAATGTTCTCATCCGCCGAAGCGGCAGCGCTTCCTCTGTTCTGGATAATAAAGGTATAGGTAACCTCGCTGTTTTCCGTTACGGTATCGGGGGACAGAGTCTTGCTGATGGACAGATCGGGCTCGCTTACATGATCTATCGTTTCGGTCGCCTCAATGTCATTGGGCAGCGTTGCGCCGCTTACCGTGGCGGTATTGGTGATACTTGCGTCACTGCCGAGCTGCGCGTACTCGTTGGCGTATGCCTTGTAGACCAGCAGCACGTTTCCGTTGGCGGGAACGGTTATCCCGCTTATCGTAAGAGGCGGTCCCGCGGTAATTTCGGGAGCGGGCTGGAGCACGCCGTTGCTGAAATATCTTATCGAATCCGTCACATAAGTCAGCGGTGTGAGCGTAGTCTCATTGAAAGAATATTCTCCGAGATCGTCCGTTACGGTAAGACCCGTAAAGGCATTTGCCCCCGAATTTACTATGCTTACAAGATAGGTTACGGGGCAATTGGTATCGTAATCCGATTCAAGAGCGAGCTTTCTCGCGGAAAGCACCTCCGCCAGCTCGCCGGTCACGATGTTGGAATCGGTCGAGCCGTTGTTGTAGGTCAGCGTCGCCTTATTGTAAAATGTTGCCATATTAACTCTCCTTTTGATTATTGGTGGGATAAAAGGGGTCTTACATATTTCGCCCCCTTGATTGTTCACTATATAATATGAGAATTATTTATTTCGGTGACAAAAGGTATCGCAACACAATATTGAGGCAGGAAAATTTTCGCGACAGGCGGGGCGAGGAAAATTTAAATAAATTTGCTCGGATCAACATTTTACAGTCTGAATCATCTTCGGCAGCTCCCGCACATATTTGAAAAATTTTACCGTTCCGCCCGAGGGATATTTTTATTTTTTTTGCAAATTCTACTTATGAAAGAAATATCATGTAAAGGAGCGGCTGAAATGTCAAGAAAAACTCAAACCCTCATAAAGAGCACGGCGGCGGGGCTTATCGCGGGGGGACTCGCTTTTATGGCGGTCAAATCCGTCAGCAGTCATCACAGCTTTAAGCGTATGACCGCGGCAAAGGCTTTTAAAACCATAGGCTCACTGATGGACGCTTTTTAAGCTAAAAGGTCGGGAACACACGTTCCCGACCTAATTATTCTGCTATCTGTTTCTTGGGGAAATATCCGTAACGGTTACGCTGAGTTATGATAAAAGAGATAGTCACCAGAAGACCAAGTATCTCCGCGGCGGATATCGCCAGCCATATTCCGTCGTTTTTCAGGAATATCGGCAGTACAAAAAGCATTGTCACCTGGAACACAAAGGTTCTCGAAAATGATATGACCGCCGAGACCAATCCGTTATTGAGCGATGTGAAGAACGACGAGGAATAAATATTGAATCCGCACACAAGATAGCTCAGCGAATACAGCCTGAACCCGTGCAGCGTCAGCTTGAAAAGCTCATCATCGTAGCCCACGAACAGCGTCGCCAACGGCTGAGCCAGCACCTGCGACAATACCGTCAGCGCCGCGCCCGCGCTTCCCACTATAAGCAGGGCTCTTTTCAGCAGCCCTTGAAGCTCCCTCTCGTTTTTCGCACCGTAGTGAAAGCTCACTATCGGCGCAGAGCCTATGGAAAATCCGATAAAGATCGCGATAAAAATAAAGTTTACATACATTATAACGCCATACGCAGAAACGCCATCCTGTCCCGCCATGTCCATAAGCTGTCTGTTGTAAAGTATGTTGACTATCGACGCGGAAATATTTGTCATGAACTCCGAAAAGCCGTTAGAGCAGGTCCTCCACAAAATTCTGAATTCAAATTTTGTTTTTCCGAGCCGCAGCAGGCTTCCGTTCTTACGGCAGAAGTATATAAGCGGGATCACCCCGCCCACGGTCTGGCTGAGGGCGGTCGCCGCGGCGGCGCCCTCCAGCCCGAATCCGAACACTCCCACCAGCAGGAAGTCCAGCAGGATATTGGTAACTCCCGCCGAAACGGTTATGATGAGACCGAACTTCGGCTTTTCGGCGGTTATAAGAAAGCTCTGGAATATATTCTGCAAAATGAACGGCACAAGCGCCAGCAGGTTAATACGCGCGTAGATCACGCAGTACTCCAGCATTTCCTCGTCCGCGCCGAACAGAAGTGCCAACGGACGCGCAAATACAAACCCGAGCACGCTGAGCACCGCGCCGACTACCATCGCGGTATAAATCAGCAGCGAGAAATATCGGTTCGCGCGTTCCTTATCGCCCTCGCCGAGCGTTTTCGCGACAAGCGCGCTGCCGCCCGTGCCTATCATAAAGCCGACGGTTCCCATGACCATAAGCAGCGGCATTATGAGATTCAGCGCCGCAAACGGCGTTTTCCCCACATAATTTGACACAAACAAGCCGTCAACAACGCCGTATATCGAAGTAAAGATCATCATCGCGACAGACGGCAGCACGAATCGTATCAATCTGCCTGTTGTAAAATGATCCGAAAGCTGAATTTTCATAAATACCTCCGTTTCCGCCCATTAAGGCAAATAAAAAGAGTGCGTCCGTTTCCGAGCGCACTCGACATCTTATCAACCGTGACTGCTGCGGCAGTCAGTTCTCCGATGACCGATTATTTCACTTTCGCTATTATACAACATTCTATCGGATATGTCAATAGAGAGCGTTTATTTTCAGCACTTTGCACAATTATGGGACTGGGTTCGCCCCGAAAGCAGGTTCAACAAACGCGTTATCGCTCCACAAACTCCCGAGCCTTGCCAAAAAGGGTCTTGAAGTCAACATTTTTAAATCGATCGGTAGTATCTACCGTTATCACCTCGCCGCCGACATCAAACCCGTCCATATTACGGCAAAGCATTTCAAACTCGCTGACAGTGGGCAGGGTGAACATCATATTGGCTCTCCCCCGCTCCGGCGTGCCCTCACGCGCGATAAAACGCTCGTAAAGCTCCTCAAGCTCCCCGCGGAATTTAAAGGTGAGCGAGCGATAGCCGTACCGCCCGATAAGCTCCCTTATAACTCCTGCCTCGTCGGTTTTCTTGATCCCCGCGGGCAGGAAATTTCCCTCAATCATAAACGGGAATCCCGCTTCCATAAGCCTTTCCGCCGCGTACATCATGCCGTCAAAGGTGACCGCCGAAAAGCGGCTGCTTACCTCGCGGCTTTCTATCTCAACGCTTTGGCACAGCGCTATCTTGAACGTGTCCTTTATGAAATAGGGAATGCCGAGCACCTTTGCCAGCTCCAGCACAAAGGTGGACTTCCCCGCCGCAAGATAACCCTGCACAATAATTATGCTTTTGTTCATATTTTCTCCCTTAAATTAAAAGGCTTACCGCTGCCGATAAGCCTTTGTTTTCAGATAATTGTCCACACAAATGTTGCGGAGTCCTGCGCCTTAATATCCTCGGGTTCAAAACAGGGAGTGGTGATCCCTCTCTCCATTTCCCCTTTCCCAGCGTAAACGCTGGCGGAATAAACATTTATATCGCTCCAGTTGTAATCGATCGACAGTAATTCTCCGAGCTTAGCTTCGGAAGCCGCGCAAAGTATCTCCGCTTTTGCCCTGGCATTTTCCGCCGCAGACCTCAGCAGCTCCTCACTCACCCTTTCGGGATTTTTTACGGTGAAGCCGATGGACATCCCCGCATCCGCGCCGCACTCGGCAATTGCGCCGATAGTCCGCGAAAGCAGCTCGGTATCCATATCAAAGCCCAGCTTCAAGCGGTAGCTGCATACATAACCGCGGAACACCCTGCGGTATCTTCCTTTGTGATCCTCTTCATTCTCATAATTGGTGTTGACTTGAAAATTAAGAGTTTTAAGCTCCTCTTTAGCGAAGCCGACGGAGCATATCGCCTTTTGCAGCGCCGCTATCCCGACATTTGCGGAATTGACAGCCTCGCTGTACTTGCTTTCCTTGGAGATAATATTCAGCGTTATCTCAATATAGTCGGGTTTTACGGAAGCCGTTCCCACGCCCTTAACTGTAATAGTTCTCGGCATGTATTAACCTCCAAGTACCGACAGCAGAACGCCCGCCGCTACCGCGGAACCGATAACGCCCGCAACGTTCGGACCCATAGCGTGCATAAGCAGGAAGTTGGAGGGGTTGGTCTCCTGACCCACCTTCTGCGATACGCGCGCCGCCATGGGAACCGCGGAAACTCCCGCGGAACCGATAAGAGGATTGATCTTTCCGCCCGAAATGAGGTACATCAGCTTGCCGAGCAGCACGCCGCAGGCTGTACCGATGCAGAACGCGATAAGTCCCAGCGCGATGATAAACAGCGTTTTCCAGCTCAGGAAGTTGTCCGCGACCGCGATTGAGCCGAGAAGCTGCGGAGCGAGCTTTGAGGTAAGGAATATAGCCGTAGGACCGTCCGCACCGCCTATGATAGCGATCGAAGCCGCTTCCTTGAGCGAGAAGTCCGCGCCGAGGAAATTCAGCACGCAAGCACCCACAAAGGTGAAGAAGATACCGCCCTGTGCCGCCGCGCCGAGCAGGAAGCTCTTGGGGTTGGCGATAAGCGGGCCAAAATCCGTCATAGTGCCTATACCTAAGAAAATAAGCGGAGGGAATATCTGGAGCTTTACGCCCAGATAAAGCAGATCAAGCAGACCGCCGTCGTGGAGCACTCTGCCGTAATCAAGCGAGGTCTCCTTTGTGAAATTGACCAGCACCTGCGCGCCCTGTTCGATATACTCGGGAGCAAAATAGGGATTGGTAGCGGGATTCCACAGCTCCGCGTGATAAAGCTCCGTAAAGGGCAGGTTCGTAAGCAGCATACCGAAAGCTATCGGCAGCATGAGCAGCGGCTCATATTTCTTTACAATGGCGAGAAAGAACAGCACAAAGGACAGCAGGATCATAATAATGCTTCTTATGTCCAGCCCCGTAAAGCCCGAGGTGCTTATCAGACCGCCAATGGTATCACTAAATATTTCCATTATCGTTCTTCCTTTCTGTCAGTTCTCAAAACGGGTGAGTGTTTTCGCCGATACCCGCAAGACCCCACGCGGAGCGTGTTCTTGCCTCGCCGCGCGGCTTAACTCCGAGTATCCGGTAATCCTTGCCGTCCTGCTCGGAATATGCCGCCACAGCCGCCGCAATAACAGCCATTATCTCGTCGTCATCGTCCGTTTCCTCGGTCTCCTCGGCAGCCTCAACAACCGGCGCCGCGGGAGCGGCAGCGGTCATGACCTTTTCGGCAGCCTTAGACTTCTTTTTGTTGTCTACCGCCTTGAAGATCGTTCCCATCAGCCAGAAGAAAAAGATCAGAATTGCCAGAATAAGGAATACGACAAGTATTCCCGCCAGAGCGATAATGCCCACAGACCCCCAATAATCCGGGTCTGCCATCTGCTGGGAGGCGATGGACTGACCCTCGGATTCCGTGAATGCCTGCAATCTGTCAATAACGCCCTGTTCAGCAGCTTCCGACAGTAAAGAAAGCGCATAATTCATATCTAATGTCTCCTTGTTTCCCCTCGGCTTTGCGCTTCGGGTTTATCAAAATCATAATTATTATACTATATTTCGGCTAAAATTTCAACCGATTATTTGATTATTTTATGACAAACTTTTACATAGTTTTCACAGCATTTTGTACAAAAACAACAATGCTTTTTTATATGACGTGTGCATATTCCCGATCAAAGAATATGTAAAAGAGCCGTAAGATCTTCCACAACACAGATCGTGTTATAGCTGTCAAAATCGGCTTTCGCGGTAGCTCCCGTCAGCACCGCGGCGAAATCCACGCCCGCGTTTGCGGCAGTCTTAGCGTCCACGACGCTGTCGCCGACATACAGGACACTGTCAGCCTTAAGTATGGATATCGCTGCCAACAAGCCCTCGGGAGCGGGCTTTTCCGCCTTTACGTCCTCCGCGCCGATGATAACATCAACAAGCTGCTCAGCGCTGAATTTTTTCAGTATCTGCTCGATACGATAGCGGTATTTCGTGGTAACAATACCTGTTTTAAAGCCCATTTCGCGCAGAGTCTCCAGCACCGCCACGGTGTCGGGAAAGAGCACCGTGTTCGCGGTCATCACCTCGTCCGCCTTTTCGCGGAACAGCGCGGCGAACCTCTCCGCCTCATCGGCGCGTCCCGTCAGTGCCGTAAAGGTTTCCTTAAGGGACAGCCCTATGGTATGCCGTATCTCGGGAATGCCGCACGGCTCAAATCCAAGATTTTCCATCGCGTAGTTTATGCTGAGGGCTATTCCCGCCGTGGAATCTCCCAAAGTATAATCAAAATCAAATATTACCGCCTTTGTCATGAGTTCTCCTTAATTGTCAATAAAATCCTCCGTCCACGCCAAGCACCTGCCCCGTGATAAAGCGGTTTTCGGCGACCGCTCTCACTGCCTTAGCCACCTCTGCCGCCTGTCCCAGCCGCCCGAGAGGGGTATCCTCCGCGAGCTCCGACAGCTCCTCCGAGGTAAGGTGCGCGCTGTTCATGGGGCTGTCGATGACCCCGGGAGCTATCGCGTTCACGGTTATCCCCGAAAGACCGAGCTCCTTTGCCAGCGCCTTTGTAAAGCCAATCACTCCCGCCTTAGCCGCCGAATATGCGACCTCGCATGAGGCTCCGTGAACTCCCCACACCGAGGAAATATTGACAACAGCGCCGCTTTTGCGCGATACCATTGAGGGCGCGACCGCCCTTGTCATATTGAAAACTCCCGTCAGATCGACGTCGAGCATTCGCTGCCATTCCTCATAAGAGGTATCGAGAAAGGGCTTTATCAGCGATATTCCCGCGTTGTTGACCAGAATATCGATATGCCCGTAGTCCCGCAGTATTTCCGTTACCGCCGTGTTTACCGACGTCACATCGGAAATATCCGCGAAAACCGCGCGGCAGCGGAGCCGCTCCGACAACTCCCGCGCTTCGGCTTTGCGGGTGTTGTAGGTAAATATAACGTCCTCGGCGACGAATTCCTCCGCCAGAGCCGCCCCAATCGCGCCCGTGCCGCCCGTTATAAGGATAACGCTCATGTCAGCGCGACCTTTATCTCGCCGTTCTCTGCGGTGATATTGACCGTCGACGCGCCGCCGTCGGCGTTGTCGATTATCGCGTTCGCCAGAGCGTCCTCGATATCGGTGCGGATGACCTTGCGTATATCTCTTCCGCCGAACTTTCCGCCGTAGGCTTTCTTGGCGATCGCCGCGTAAACCTCGTCGGCAACGTTTAGCTCCAGATTTTTCTCCTTGAGAGGACTGCGAAGCTCCTCAAGCATAAGCGCCGCGATCTTAGCGTAAGACTCCTCGGAAAGCGGCGAGAAGACAACGATCTCGTCGATCCTGCCGAGAAACTCGGGTCGCAGGAAATCCTTCAGACCCTTCATGGCGCGCTCCCTGGTGATATCGCCCTCGGTCTTGCTGAAGCCTATGCCGTTCATGCCGACGCTCGAACCCGCGTTTGAGGTCATGGCGATAATGGTGTTCTCAAAGCTTACGGAACGCCCGTGGGAATCGTTTATCTTGCCCTCGTCGAGAATTTGCAGCAGTATATTCATAACGTCGGGGTGAGCCTTTTCTATCTCGTCAAAGAGTATCACGGAGTAGGGCTTTCTGCGCACTCGCTCGGTGAGCTGCCCCGCCTCGTCGTAGCCCACATATCCGGGAGGCGAGCCGATTATCTTGGACACGCTGTGCTTCTCCATATACTCCGACATATCCAGTCTGATAAGCGGGTCTACGGTATCGAACATTTCCTTTGCAAGTACCCGTACAAGCTCCGTTTTGCCCACGCCGGTGGGTCCCACGAAAATGAACGAAGCGGGACGGCGGCGCTCGGTGAGCTGAACGCGGGTGCGCTTTATCGCCTTTGCCACAAGCGCGCACGCCTCGTCCTGACCGATGACCTTTGACTTAAGGCTGTCCTCCAGCTTGCCGATGCGCTTGAACTCGGTCTCCTGTATCTTGCTGGCGGGGATACCCGTCCACATCTCAATGACCTTTGACAGATCCTCAAGAGTTACGCAGACGTTCTCCGCCTTGTCCTTAAGCTCCGATATCTTCTCCTCGGTCTGGGCTATCTGCGTTTTGAGCTGCGCGAGCCGCTCATAGTCGATGGAGGTCGCCTCGGAAAGCTCGGATTCCTCCTTTTGCAGCTTTTCAAGGGATTTTTTGAGATTTTCATACTCCGTGATGGTCTCATTTTCAAGGCTGGCGCAGGCGCACGCCTCATCAAGCAGGTCTATCGCCTTGTCGGGCAGGAACCTGTCGTTGATATAACGCTCGGACAGCACCGCGCACATTCTCGCCACCTCGGGGGATACCTTTACCTTGTGGTGATCCTCGTAGTACTCCTTTATGCCGTTCAGCAGCTCTATCGTCTCGTCGATGGTCGGCTCGTTTACCGTAACGGGCTGGAAGCGGCGCTCCAGCGCGCTGTCCTTTTCGATATGCTTCCTGTACTCCGCAAAGGTAGTCGCGCCGATGACCTGGAGCTCTCCGCGGGACAGCGCGGGCTTGAACATATTCGCCGCGTTCATAGTCCCCTCGGAATCGCCGCCCGTGCCTACAAGATTGTGCACCTCGTCCACGAACAGCATAACGTTCCCCGCGTTCTTTACCTCGTCGATAAGCGACTTCACGCGGCTCTCAAACTGCCCTCTGAACTGCGTTCCCGCGACCAGCGCGGTAAGGTCGAGCAGATACAGCTCCTTTCCCTGCAAACGGAACGGCACATCGCCGCTCGCGAGCTTCAGGGCTATGCCCTCCGCGATGGCGGTCTTGCCCACTCCGGGCTCGCCGATAAGACAGGGATTGTTCTTTGTGCGGCGGGAAAGTATCTGGAGCACACGGTATATCTCCTTTTCCCTGCCAACGATACGATCTATCTCGCCGTCCTGCGCGCGCTTGGTGAGATTGGTGCAGTATGTCTCCAGGCAGCGGCGCTTTTTGTCGGTCTTCTCGCTTTTTTTGCGGGAGCGCCGGTCGTTATTTTCCTCGGGCTCGTCGCTGCCTTTGGGAGAGCCTTTCGGTCCTTCCATGCTGCCGAAAAGATTTTTCAGGAAATCGGGGACTGTTCCCGCGCCGCCGCGCTCAAACAAGGATTCCTCCTCCTTTTCCTCGGAAGCGCCGTTTTTCTCCTCGTCGCCCTCGGAGTTTCCCGCCGATTCAAAGCCCAGCTTTGACAGAAGCTCGTCGTCGATGCCGCCGTTATCGAGCATCGAATCGCAGGCGTTCTCGAAATCCTCCTCGGAAATGCCCATCTGCGTAAGATATTCGCTTGCCTGGGGCAGACCCATTTCCTTGGCGCATGCGAGGCAAAGCCCCTCGTTCTTTCTTTCCGTGCCGCTTATGGCGGAAATAAACATCACCGCGGGGCGCTTTTTGCATCTTGTGCACATCATCATTTCAATCACCTATCTTTCTTACATTTGGTCATATCAAAAAATTCAGAAAATCGAAATTGTAAAAAATCCCGAACAGGAACGTTGAATTTATTGTCATTTCATTAAAGAACATCACATTGCCGCCGCTCAGCGACACCAGCATACGCACGCCTATGCAGATGATAAATACCGTTATCAGACCCTCCAGCAGTCCCGCTATTCCTCCCACAAAGGCGTTGAAGCCGCCAAGAACGGGAATTTTGTTCACCGCCTTGAGCGCCGCCGCGATAACTCCGAGTATCACCGATACCAGCAGGAATATCACGATAAATATTATCGTTTTCGCCGCCATCTTGAAATAGGGCTCGATAATGCCGTTGATTATCGCGTCCTTTGCGGAAGCCGAGCCGTCCATCATTTTTATTACCACGCTGCGGACCGCGGGAACGCTGCCGTTTGCTATATTTTCGGAAATATCCCCGAAAACAAAGGGC
>CAZKJC010000020.1:8864-17364 GCA_964552995.1 uncultured Ruminococcus sp. | reverse complement strand
ACGGAGAGTGCATGCGGGAATTTTGAAATTCTTTTAAATAATTTAATTATCGTCAACATAAATTAAAAGGAAATTAGCTTAGAATAACATTTATATTGACTAACCGCCCCCGAAAATGGGGCGGTTTGATTATTTCTTATCTTTATCCTCTGTGCGCTCCGAAATGATATATCTTGGTCGTGCCTTTACCTCAAGGTAGATTTTCCCGATATACTCCCCGATAACGCCTATCGAAATGAGCTGTATTCCGCTCACAAAGCAGATTATGCACACGGTTGAAGTCCAGCCCGCGACAGCCAGCCCCAGCATAGCGCTAACTATTGCGTAGATAATGCCGACGAAGCTGATCACCGCGATGATCGTTCCGAAGCTCATAATGAGCTTTATCGGCTTTATGGACAGGCTGGTTATGCCGTCCAGGGCGAGCGCGAGCATTTTTGAAAACGGATAGTGGCTCTTGCCTGCCAGCCGCTCATGGCGCTCATAGGGAACGGAGGTGCTTTTGAATCCCACCAGCGGCACCATGCCGCGCAGAAAGATGTTTACCTCCCTGAACTCCGCCAGCTCGCGCAGCACGCGGTTGCTTACCAGCCGATAATCCGCGTGATTGAACACCACCTCCGCGCCCATGGCGTTCATCAGCTTATAGAAGCTCTCCGCGGTAAAGCGCTTGAAAAAGGTGTCGGTGTCCCGCTTGCTGCGCACGCCGTAGACCACCTCGCAGCCCCCGAGGTACTCCTCGACCATCTTGTCCATGGCGTTGATGTCGTCCTGTCCGTCGCAGTCAATGCTGATGGTTATGTCGCAGTTGTCCTTTGCCTCCATCAGCCCCGCCAGCACGGCGTTCTGATGTCCGCGGTTGCGGCTCTGGGATATCCCCATGAACCGGCTGTCCGCTTCGGCAAGACCTTTTATGATATCCCATGTATTGTCCCTGCTGCCGTCGTTTACAAACATAATGCGGCTTTCCGCCGATATCTTCTTTTCGTCTATAAGCTGCGCCAGCTTGTCCAGAAACAGCTTTGAGGTTATCGGCAGCACCTCCTGCTCGTTATAGCAGGGAATTATCATGATCAGCTTAGGAAGCATTTCAACTTATCCTTTCCACATTCTGAGTTTAATTGTAAATCATTTTTCCGTCCTTGTCAATATGTTTACCAAAAATACTATTTTAATTTGAAATTTTCCGCGACCCGCCTACTAAAATCGGGAGTTCAGTTTGTATAAAGAGTATAACGGCATAAAGCCCACGCATTAAGGGGCATTCAAAACGATCCGCAAAATCCCGCCGCAGCGGAATTTCAAAAAGGTCGAGTTTGCGTTCAGCAAACGATGACCGGTTCCCGCAATCGCCCGCAGGGAGCGAACGAAGTGAGCGACTGAGGAGCGCTTGCGGGAATTTTGAAATTCTTTTAAATCCTTTACTCCTCGTCAACATAACTTAAAAGCATAATAGCTCAGATCAACACTTTATATACAGACTTAACCCCCGAAAAAATCGGGGGTCGTTATATGCGATTTTAATACTCAACGCAGCCGGGCGCTCTCTTGTGCCATGGCAGATAATCTATGGGATTATACCAAACGCCGTTGATACGCACCTCAAAGTGCAGGTGGTTGCCCGTTGCCTGACCTGTCGCGCCTACGTCGGCGATCTGCTGACCCTGAGTTACCCGCTCGCCCACTCCGACATGCAGATAGCTGCAATGACCGTAAACCGTTACGATGCCGTTGTCGTGCTCTATCATAATGCAGTTTCCGTAGCCGTAGTACCACTGCGACAGTGTTACTGTTCCCGAATCCGCGGCTATGATAGGAGTTCCGTAGGGAGCGCCGATATCAATGCCCGAATGTCCGTAATATCCGCCGTGACCGTATACCATCTCATTGATATGACCGCCGTCAGCTGTGCCGATAGGCCAGTAAAACTCTCCGTAGTTGACGTTCTGAATACTTATGGGTCGATCCGGCGGCAGCGGCTTAGTACCGTCATAAATGATTTCCGTCACGGGGTCGGTCAGGGTGATCCTTGTGACCTCCTTGCGTCGAACCTCCACTCCGTTTATGTAGGACACATTCGCGGTCACTCTGTCGGTTCCCGGAACGCCCACCTGATAGGTCGTATATGAGCCTACATAGTGGGTGCTGTCATCATAGTGCTCCGTGTCATAGTCGGTGTATACGTCGTAAGATTCCAGCCTTGTTACCGTTACCGCCAGGAAAGGCTCCTCCTGGTTGATAAGAAAGCGATCTCCCACATATATCACAGTGTCCTCCGAAAAGCCCGGGTTCAGCGCCGCAAGCTCCTCGTAGGTCATTCCCAGGGTATCGCATATAGCACTGGGGGAATCCCCCTCAACGGCGGTATAATACGCCGCCACGCTGCGCTTTGACGTTATGAGCCTTATTATCGAATCATCGGAAACAACGCTCTCCGCCAGATACAGACCCGGCTCAAAGCTTATCTCGTTTTCAAACTGCACCGTTTCGCCCTGAGTTCCCGTGCGATAAACTTCGAGGAGGTCGTCTAGGGTATCCTCAACCTCTGCCTTGTCCTCCAGCGCGCCGTAGAAAGAGCTCCCGATATACATTCCGTAGCCCTCGATTATCTCCGCGTTCATGGATTCCAGCAGCTTATCCGCAAGCTGATACTGCGTGAGAGTGCTGCCGTGTCCCACCATATCCACCTCGTAGGCGGGCGCAAAGGTTATGGTCTCGGTGTTGCTGTCCATGTAATTTATACGCTGCTGAACGATTTTTTCCGCGTCGGTGAAGATCGTTTCGTCGGTTATGTATCCCATAAAATCGCCGTTTACGGTGAGCTTGAGCGCATATGTCATCGAGCTTGCATAGGTCACGATATTGAACAGGAAAACACAGCTTATTATCGGCAGCGCATAGTTGCATATCGTGACCGCTATGCCGCGCTTTCCGAAAATAACTCTTCCCGCGACCCTTATCCACGCCGCGAATCCCTTTAAAGCGCTCTCCTCGCGGGCGTTTCTGATCTCCGCGCGCCCCATTTTGATCGCCTTGCCGTAGCGTACAAAGGGTCTGCCCACAAACTCCCCGAAGCGCCTGAACACCACCGCAAGGAACTCGCACAGATTTATTATCCCGCGCACGATAAACTCCAGCACCACCATGCCCAGTCTGCCCAGATATCCCAGCGCCGTCATCATCGCCGCAAACAGATATTCTCCGACATGGCTCACGCCGTCGCTTATATGCTCTCCCACGGATTTTTTCTCCTCGGGCACAATAATTATTTTTTCTTCCTGAGAAACCAAAAATTCACCTTCTTGATTTAAAAAAATTTTTCTGCGACCCGCCCGCCGCGGCTCACTCCGCTTCGCTCCGTTGCGCCGCGTCAGGCTCCCGCAGAAAAATTTGCTGCGTGGGCTTTACTGATTTCAAAAAATTTCCTGCGACCCGCCCGCGAAAACTCCGCTTCGCTCCGTTTTCACAGGCTCCCGCGGAAAATTTTGCTGCGTGGGCTTATAGTTGATTTTGGCTACTGCCCCTATAACTCTCGTTAATTTGCGGATCTGAAGCATTTGCACATATTTCAAATACCTACTATTCTCTTATGACAGTATATCACATTTTGACCTTTTTCGCAACCGCTGTAACCGTTTTGTAACCTTTTTCCCAAAAAATTCGCCGTTTTATATCAATTTGTTACATAAATCCAAGCAGGAATTTAGCTATTTTCCATAAGTTTCTTTCCTGTATTTTCCTTTTATCGTTCGCTTCACGACAAATCCTCCGGAGCTTCTATCTCGTAAATTTCATTCATTTTGTCAACAATTATCCTAAGATCAACGCTGCTTTCGTTTCCGTCAATATCGTTGACCGTTCCTTTCTCTGTAAACTCGGTAATATAGCCGTTTTCGTCTATAAGGTAGGTTGCGGTGAGCTCCGAAAAGCTGCTCACATTATCAAGCAGCCCCGCCGCGTAGGAATTGAGCTTTTGGGGATCGTAGATGTAAACTATTTCCGTTCTGCCCTGCTCCTCAACTATGCTCACATTTTCAACCGATGTTCCGTCAAGGAAAAAAATGCTGCCCCGCGCGTATGGATAGCGATAGTCGCGGGTATATATATTATAATAGTAATTCTCGTCTGCCGGTCCTATAATTTCCCAGGTTTCCGAATCGGCGGTCTTGTAGTAAAATTCCGCGCCGTTGCTGTAACCGAGCTCCTCGCCGTTACCGCCGTCCTCTCCCGTTTCCCCCTTGCCGCGGTAGCTGAATATCATCTCGTCGTCCTTGTTTATATAAAATGAGAACTCCATAAGCTGCTCGCCCGCGGAGATATCCTCCATTATCACTCTTGCGCTGTCAAGCTCTTCAAAAAGCTCCTTCGCCCTTTTTACGCTGTCATAGCCCTCCGGTTTCGCCGAGCAGCCGCACAGCAAAAACGCTCCCATAATAACAGAGATCAAAAAAATTTTTTTCATAAATCCCCCGTGAATCGTCCAAAATAAAAATGTAATAAAAGAAGGGCAGACCGACGTCAAGCCGAATTCTGCCCCGGGACCGCAGCATGCGGTTAAATTCAAATTTCGATCACTCAGCAAAACCGCCCTCAACCAGCTTTACCAGACCGTCAACAGCCAACTGCTCGTCGGAACCGTCAGCAATGATCCTGATATTTGCTCCGCCTACGATGCCGAGGGAGAGAATACCGAGGAGGGACTTCGCGTTTACTCTGCGCTCTTCCTTCTCTACCCAGATAGAGGACTTGTACTCGTTAGCCTTCTGAATAAAGAAGGTAGCGGGTCTCGCGTGTAAACCGACCTGATTTTTCACTTCGATGTCTTTCATGCACATAATTGAAAACCTCCATACATAATGTTCGCCTGTGGATACGAGAATCCGATCATTTTCGTAGCCGATAACATCATACTTCCTTGCTCTTGTTTTCTGCCTTTGTGGGAATCAGTGTGCGCTTTATGGGTATGTGAAACCGGCTTATCGGTCTAAACGATCTTATACAAGATCTGTTCGGCGCCTTTCTGACTTCCTGTTTATAGTATAGCCAAAATATTCTTTTCCGTCAACACCATTTTTTAATTTTGGCGGTAAAAAACTCGATTTTCAGTTTTTTTACAGAATAATACTCAAACAACCTTACCCCAACTTGTGCATTTTAAACAAAAAGTTTTCAACAAAATATTCAACATAAACAGTAGTTTTCAACATTTATCCGTGTTTTGTCGGAAATGCTCGCTTTTGCGCGAAAAATGCGGCTAAATTATGTTGACAAGGGGCTGGTTATATAGGTTGACGAGGAGTAAATGATTTGAAAGAATTTTTCGCACTGGCGAACTCCGTTCGCCTACCGCGCTGTGAAAGCTCCGTTGCACTCCGCTTTCGCAGCTTGTTGCGAAAAATTCTGCTGCGGGGGCTTTATGTGGTCCTATGCGAGCGTCCCTCTCCTGCGCGGGCGGTTTGTGGTAGGTATTTTGGTGCCCCTTAATGCGTGTGAAATCTGCCGATTTGGGTTTTCACGGCATAATTTTACAATAAATGGATATAAGCCGTTGATTTAGATGTCATTTTATTGTGAAAATACACAAAAGTTATCAATAATTTCAATACAGTTTATTCAAATTTTATAAAAACTACTGGACAATTGCTCCGTATAGTGATATAATTGATTTAAGAGATCAAGAAGCGGGGATAACGGCGTTGAACGTTTATCTCTTAACTTCAAATAATATTGAAAGGACATAATTTTTATGGAACTGAAAAATATGATATCCGACGGCGAAAAGGTGCAGGTATTTGAGTGCGACGGCAAATGCGCCAAGGTCTTTAAAGACCCCAACGTTCCCAAAAGCGTTTTCCTGTACGAGGCTCTGACGCATACGCGTGTTGAGGAAACGGGCTGCCGTCATATCCCCGCCTTTGAGGAGATATTAAAGATCGACGGCAAGTGGGTGATAGTATACGAGCTTGTAAAGGGCAAGACCTTGCGCGAGATGATGGACGAGGATCAGAAGCACGCTGACGATTATCTTGAGCAGATGGTCGATCTTCAGATAGAGATACACGGTCTGCGCTCCGCTAAGATAAGCAAGCTCAAGGATTATCTCAAGCGCTCCGTCGAAAGCCTTGACATGGTGGACGACGTAAAGAAGTACGAGCTGCTCACCCGTCTGGAATCCATGCCGAAGCACACCAAGCTCTGCCATGGCGATTTTGCTCCCGAGAATATTATCGTCAACGATAAGGGAATGTTCATCGTTGACTGGTTCAAGGCAAAGCAGGGCAACGCATCCGCGGACGTTGCAAAAACCTATCTCAATTTCTGTCTGAACCACCGCACGGAGTATGCGGAGAAGTACCTCAAAATGTACTGCTCAAAAACCGGTACGGCTATCAACTATGTTCAGGACTGGCTGCCTATCGTAGCCGCCGCTCAGCTTAAATTCAAAAAGCCCGAGGAGCGCGAGCTGCTTCTCACCTGGATAGATATCGCGGATTATTCGTAAATTAGTTTTATTTGTATATCGGGACGTCCCCCACAGCCTCCGCGCTGTCGGGGACGGTTTGTGTCATTCCCACAAAAAGCGCGGCGGCATTTGTGGGTTATAGATAAATTTTAACAAAATGACAAACTGCGGCTTGAAAAAAGCGCGGATCTCTTATATAATATACAAAAAGGAGAAGATAAATTATGCTGATACCACACCTGCATTTTTGTGACAACTGCGAGGAAGCGATCGCTGTATATGAGAAAGCGTTTGATACAAAAGCCGAAAGTATCGTGTACAACCGTGATTATGCGCCCGATGAGTGTCCGGACGATAACAGAATAGCGCACGCCGTTATGAACATTCACGGACAAAAAGTTTTTCTGAACGATAGATTTGGAAACAAGGACAGATCTCTTGATTGTGCCGTTCATTTAATTGTTATGTTTCCGTCTGTCGAAGAGCTTCTTGCTTGCTATGAGTTTTTCAAAGAAGAAAGCACGATAATTGACCCGTTCACAAAATTACCATACAGTGAATTAGCGGGTAACTTTATTGATAAATTCGGTGTGCAATGGGGTTTTATGACAGAGTAAAAAGCGACAAAAAACATAGCGGCATTTGTTATTTATAGATAAATTTAAACAAAATGAGAAACTACGGCTTGAAAAAAGCATGGGTATCTTATATAATATATAAAAAGGAGGAAATTTTATGGGATCATTGAAAAAATTGAAAAGGCTTATTTCGGCTGTAATGGCAACGGCGGTAATGCTTACGGCGTTCGCCGGATTGTCGGTCACCGCTTCGGCTAAGTCGCAGTGGGACGGGTATACGAAAATCTCAAGCGCGGCCGATCTGGTCAAGATGAAAAATTCCGACGGCAAGTTTTATCTTACCAAGGATATTGATCTGAAAAGCTACGGAAACTGGGAGGAAGCGATAAGATTTTCGGGAACGCTGGACGGAAACGGCTTCAGCGTCAAGAATCTCACAAGCGAGAAATACGGCTTGTTCTATTCGCTGACGGACGCGACTGTCAAAAATCTCGGCGTGACCAACGTCAAGATAAAGACGAAAAACAGCGTCGGCGCGCTGACCAACGGCTGTAAGAATTCCAAGATCGAAAACTGCTATGTTACCGGCTCTATCGAGAGCGACGGACACGCGGGCGGTCTTGTGGGTTACGACACGGGAGCGACAAAGGGCAAGAACACCCTTACAAACTGTGTCAATATGGCAAGCGTAAAGTCAACAAAGCACAGCGCTTTCGGTATCATCAAGTCCGAGAGCACCGACGTTCTCAAAAACTGCGTGAATTACGGCGATATCACAGGCTTTAACACGGCGGCAGGAGTATGCGACAGAGTGGGCACAAATATGGTATCCTGCTACAATCTCGGCAAGGTGGCTTCAACGGACGAACCCGAAAATGTCGGCGGCCTTGCGTATTATGTCACCGAAACGCTGGAAAACTGCGCGACCTGCGAGCCCACCTTCACTCACTCGACCTCGGCCAACTGCACCGCGGAGGCAAAGGTGAACGTTTCCAAGAGCACGTTCAAGAAAGCCGATACATATGTGGGATTTGATTTCGGCAAGACCTGGACGATAAACTCCAAGATAAACAGCGGCCGTCCCGTTCTCACGACAATGCTCAGGGATTACAACGGCTCTCGCCCTACGGCGAGCAAGCCCGCGGGCAGCTACAAGAACAGCGTAAAGGTGGAGCTTACCACGGATATCGAGGGCGGAGTTGTGCGCTACACCACCAACGGAAAAACTCCCACCGCAAGCTCAACGAAATACTCCAAGCCGCTTACCATCAAAAAGAATACCACCGTTAAGGCGGCGGTTTTTGTGGACGGCGTTATGGCTAAGGTCGTTACTCTGAAATATACTATTACAAAATAAAAAATTCCCCCATAGGGGGAGAAAAAGTTATCGCAACGCAATGTCGTCGCAGGAAATTTTTCGCGAGAGCCCAATGCCGTTTACTCCGCGAAGCAGAGTAAA